>DBSW01000039.1 GCA_002306745.1 Dehalococcoidia bacterium UBA1332
TCAGTGACATGGAATCGAGAAAGCCTGCTATTGGGCTTGGCGGTGGCTGAACGAACTGCATCAACAATTACTACTTCACGATTATTACTCATTAAAAGCTTCCTAACAGTTTGATTTACTTATCTTACCTCTCATTGGCCCCACTAACTTTCACTACTTCTCTAGATAATCCGAAATAGTCTTATGAAAATGCCTAAGCCTTAACTCTTGATCAGATAGCCACAAACCTGGGAACCCAGCGCTATTCATTCCCTCTTGAACAGTAGCTAAATTTGATGCGTCTTGGTCAATCACCATCCCCAAAGAACGAGTACTCCCCGCAGGACGGAAATCATGTTTCGGTAACGGTGGCCATTCCTCCCCTTCAGGGATTAATTCAAACATCCATACATCAAAGAACATTTTATTAGGATCATCTGGATGCGGCCGATGCCTAAAAAGCATGAGGTCATCAGAATGCGTATTTGTTGTCACATTAGGAAATACCAAATAGTTGAAATCATCCGTCAGTTGCTCATCATGCAACTCCGAAAAATCTTTGCCTTGCTCCTTCTGCGTAGCACGTTTATATTGCTGCACCGCAACACGAATATCATTCATTGACCCTTCATATGAAGCTGGGTCCATTCCAGCTCCCCGCAACATAGCTTTCAAAGGTGGAGGTATCTCCCCTACTGAGTCAACTCTTGGACTAAGGAGACCGAATGGGACAAGGTACCGACTATGCTTCTCGTACAAATCGATCTGGAGATCAAGGTCCTCCAGGTACCAAAGGAGTTGCGGATGTGTCTGAGCTGTATGGTAGGACTCAGCGAAAGCATCCACAGAAGCCTTCCAATTGCAGTTCCATTCGGCTGTGACCCAACGAGTCATAGCCATCCGCTCAAAGTGATATGGCTCAAAGTGGCCTATCAATTCACCTAAATACTCCTCTAAGGGCTCAACTTGCACATTTAGACTGAACCACACGAATGATGCCCATGTGTCGCATGGTAGCTCTGACAAACCATTGCAAGGCGGTTTTCCTTGAGGGAACGTTTCTATGTCAGGAATATCCACAAAAGAGCCATCAGGATCATATTTCCACCCGTGGTACCCGCATACGAAGGGATCAGCATGACCTGTACCCTCATCTGCGAGTCGGTTTCCGCGATGCATGCAAACATTGTGGAATGCCTTGAGCCGGCTATCGTGTTGACGAACAATTATCACTGACTCCGAACCGATATTTGTGCAAATAAAGTCCCCCGGGTCGGGAATTTGGTCTTCGCGGCAGCCCAATAGCCACACTTTAGTCCAGATTTTTTCCCATTCCTTTTCCATAAACTCATCACTTATGTACCGCTCTTTGGGAATAATCTGAGTTCCCAAATCAATTTCTGGTGTCTTCCCTAGTGGGGTTCCATTGGGGTTCTTCTCGGGATTGCTTCGGACTATTTTATTCTTTCGTATGACTTCCATAGTTCGCCTACTAGAATTGAACCCGTTTTGTGAACCCACCGTCCACTATTAGGTTCGTACCAGAAACCCAACTTGCCGCTGAGCTTGATAGAAAAAGCACACAATTCGAAACTTCTTCAGGTGTTCCTAATCGACCAGGTGGGTGATCCTTTTGAACTTTTGCGAACCATTTAGCCATGGTGTCCTTTAACATCTGCCAAACGCCACCCTCAAAATAAATCGGCCCGGGTGATACACAATTGACACGTATCCCATCTCTTCCGACCTCTTGGGACAATTGCTTGGCATATACCAACAAAGAGCCCTTCATTGCGTTATATGCTTGAGGCCCACCGAAAGTTTCGACTGAGGCAGTTGTAGTAATAAATGTGATTGCTCCTTCCCCAGATTCACGCATGTGCGGAATAACCACTTCACAACCGCGAACCGTCGACAGAACATCTACTTCAAAGCTCTTCCACCAATTACGCTCGCTATCCGCACCGCCACCTGCGCTCACGCCAGGAATAAAAATATCTACCCCACCTAATTGCTCAATCATCTCTTCAAGCCAAGCTTCGTAATCATCTTTATCGTTCACATCGCACGCACGCCCTATGACGGTGCCTTTCCCTCCAGATAATTCTCGAAGAGCTCGGGCAACTGTATCTTCTGAGCGGGAACATATAGCTACATCGCACCCTTCATCAATGAATTGATCAACCACGCGCCTCAAGATTCCTTTTGTTGACGCAGGAACAATTACTCGTTTCCCTTTAAGTCCTAATTCCATGTTATTACCCTCGCTTCCTGACCTAAATGATATCTGCAATCAATATTCTTGAGGATAAACAGCTTAAATCAAATTTGATTTCTTGTACTTTCTCTAGAAATGCTGATTACGGACCATTCTGAGGGTAGATTAGGGAAGTGATCGCTCTATCAAAACCAGTAATTGGCGATGAAGAAAAACAGGCTGTGATGAGAGTTCTTGACAGCGGCATGATTGCCCAAGGCCCTGAGGTCGCGGCTTTTGAAAATGAGTTCTCTCAATACATGGAAGGTCATCATTGCATAGCCGTTAACTCAGGCACCTCAGCACTACATCTTGGACTTCTAGCATCGGGAATTGAATGTGGTCACGAGGTAATAATCCCATCATTCACATTTGCCGCTACAGCAAATGCTGTCTCATTATGCGGAGCTACACCAGTCTTCGTCGACGTTGATTCTGACACGTTTACAATGGATCCCAGCGCAGTTGAAGCTGCCATTACCAAAAACACCTCAGCCATAATGCCAGTCCACCTCTACGGTCACCCAGCAGACATGGATCCCTTAACAGAAATTTGCGCTCGAAATGGTTTAGTGCTTCTTGAGGATGCTGCACAGGCCCACCTAGCCACCTACAAATCTCAACCAGTCGGAACGTTCGGAACCGCAGCCTTCTCATTTTACCCAACCAAAAATATGACAAGCGGAGAAGGAGGGATGATTGTAACAGCGAATGATGAAATTGCGAGGAAGGCTAAGCTTCTTCGAAACCAAGGGATGGAGAAAAGATACGAAAATGAAATCATCGGATTCAATAATCGAATGACTGATATCAATGCAGCTATTGGCCGTGTGCAACTCCAAAAGCTTCGTGAGCGAACGAACAAAAGGCAAGATAACGCATCTTTTCTAAGTCAGAATCTATCCACAGTGAGTGTTCCCGTGGCCAGCAGCGACGTCAATCATGTTTATCATCAATACACAATCAAAACCGAAAATCGAGATGCTCTTTCGAATTATTTAACCAATTCAAATATCGGCAACGGAGTGTACTATCCGATCCCTGTCCATCAACTACCCTCGTTTGGGAAAGAAATTGATTTACCCAACACAAAAACCGTAGCTGAACAGGCGCTTTCAATACCTGTTCACCCGCTTTTGACACAGGAAGAGTTGCATACGATTGTAGAGGTTATAAACGCATGGTGTTAAGAGCCGGTCTTGTCGGACTTGGTATGATGGGAAAAAATCATGCCCGCGTTATGGCCTCAACAGATCAAGTAACGTTAGTTGGGATTGCAGACCCTGTCGGAGACACAACGAGCACTATTGATCCCGCTCTTCTCGTAGGGTCAGTCTCAGAATTATTAGAGAAGAATATTGACTTAGCGGTAGTTGCGTGTCCGACTAGTGAGCACGAAGACGTCGCCCTGCAACTATGTGAAGCTGGGGTGCACACACTAGTTGAGAAACCACTTGCAGTGGATTCTGAAGGAGCGAAGCGAATAGCAACTGCTTTTGCAGCAGCGGGTCTTGTTGGCGCTGTTGGCCATATAGAACGATTTAACCCGGCAATACGGAGTATGCGAGAAAGAATAAACGAAGGTGAGTTAGGTGACCTTTTTCAAATATCCACTAGGAGAATTGGGCCGTTCCCTAATCGAATTAAAGATGTAGGTGTCGTTAAAGATCTAGCAACCCACGACTTGGATCTTACAACTTGGGTGGGAGGTTCAAACTTCATTCATTTATCTGCTCAAACCGCCCACAAAGCAGGGAGACCTCATGAAGATCTTGTAGCGATCACAGGTCTCCTCCAAAATAAAGTAGTAACGAATCATCTAGTAAACTGGCTTTCACCGATGAAAGAACGTTTCACAATCGCCACAGGCGAAAAGGGGTCTTTCATCGCTGATACATTATTGGCAGATCTAACATTGCATCGCAATGCTGATGCCCCAACTCCTTGGGAGGGGATATCTCAATTCCGTGGTGTCGCTGAAGGAGATATGATTCGCTTTGCTATTGCCAAACCCGAGCCACTTCGTTTAGAGTTTGAAAGCTTCAGAGATGCTGTTCTTGGTATGGATGGTGAAGTAGTCTCCATGAGCGAGGGACTACTGGCCGTAGAGAACGCTGAAAAGGTTCTTGAATCTGCGTCGCTACTAACGCCGACTATTTCGGAGAGTACATGACGACTTGCGTGGTTGGGCTTGGGAAAATAGGTTTACCCCTTGCAGTCCAAATTGCTTCTAAGGGTGAACATGTCATCGGTTGCGACATCAGTAGTGATGTCGTCAACTTTGTAAACAGTGGGCAAGTCCCATTTCCAGGCGAAGCTAACTTGTCCGAGTTATTGAAGGAAGTTCGTGGGCAGAACCTGCTCGATGCCACGACCAGTACTGTGGAAGCCGTAACGCAAGCTGATGTTGTCATTGTTGTAGTGCCCGTTATTGTCGACGAAGCTGCTAATCCTGATTTCTCGGCCATAGATTCAGCGACGATGGATATTGCATCTGGACTGCAGCCAAACACACTCATCTGTTACGAGACCACCCTACCCATCGGAACCACCCGAAATCGTTTTGGGCCTCTCCTTCAGGAAATCTCCGGATTGAATCCTGGAACTGACTTTTACCTCGCTTACAGCCCAGAGCGTGTCTTCAGCGGGCGAATTTTCACTGATTTACGAACCTACCCAAAGCTTGTTGGAGGGATAAATGAGGCCTCGACAAAACGAGCTATTACCTTTTATGAAAGTGTTCTTGATTTTGATCATCGGCCTGACCTCAACCAACAAAATGGAGTTTGGGATTTAGGAAAATCCGAAGCTGCCGAAATGGCAAAATTGGTTGAAACAACCTATCGCAACGTCAATATCGCGCTAGCGAATGAATTTGCACTTCATGCAGAGGAACTAGCAATTGACATTGGCTCAATAATCCAGGCGGCAAATAGTCAACCATTTAGTCATATACATAATCCAGGAATTGCTGTTGGCGGACACTGTATCCCTGTCTATCCGAAGTTTTATCTATCGACCCACTCAAGCGCATCACTCCCGAAAGTTGCGATATCAGTGAACGAGTCAATGCCCCTGAGAGCGGTGGAAGAACTTAAGCGTGCATTTCAAAACGATGCTGAAAACAAGCGAGTCGCGATACTTGGCGCAGCCTACCGAGGGGGGGTAAAGGAGACTGCCTTTTCCGGTGTGTTTAGTTTGGTAAATGAGATTACTAATATTGGATGGCAACCATTTGTCCATGACCCACTTTTCAGCGATAGCGAGTTGAGGGAGTTAGGATTTGAACCTTTCACCCTTGGAAATTCCTGCGATGCAGCAATCATACAAACCGATCATGAGATCTACAATGAGCTCAATGCCAGCGACCTCCCAGAGGCTAAGTACCTATACGATGGGCGACGTATTATCTCAGCAAGCCAAATTACTCCCATTACTCTTATACAACTTGGGTCTTGCTGAAAAATATAACGAGCCGTGACCTATGATTTCGTAGGTAGTCCTTGACCTTTCCGTTGCTTTGAGGGAACATGAAGGTAGGCGGAAGTAGTAAAATTTGAGATTAAATTTCTCAGGAGAGCACTTTAAAACCATGAAAATGCGCCTTGCTTTAACTGTTGTAATTGTTAGCTTTATTGCAGCTTTTACTCCGACAGCGCTTGCTGATGATGACACATGAATCACCATAGAGGGTAGCGGATGGGGTCATGGCGTCGGAATGAGCCAATATGGCGCCTACGGTAGAGCCTTATCTGTCGAAAACGGTGGTGGAGGTCAAACGACTAACGAAATCCTTAATTTCTATTATCCTTCTGCTTCAATCACCACCGAAACCCTAACAGAGGATCTCAAGGTCCATATTTTCAGTGGTATGGGGGCAGAAGTAACCACTACTGGTGAAATCAGTATCAAAAATAGTCAAGATGAAATATTCGCAACCGTGACAGACCCCACGACCTTAACTGTTGAGATCTCCTCAACTAGTGGCACGATAGAGATCAGCGAGAATACTGGAAACTTGTGTATTGAAGAGACAGAAAACGCAACCATAAACCACTGTGTGAATGAGCCAATTTCAATAGATTTAACAGAAGGTGAACCAGTATCGACAGATGTAATATCTCAATTTACAGATATCAGCACAACTGGAAATAGTTATCAATGGGGCACTCTAAGCTTTCGATACCGCACTTTTGAAGGAGGAGGAATCTATGTAATGTTAGAGAATCTTCCGATGGATAAATACCTTTACGGCCTAGCTGAAGTGCCCCCAAGCTGGCCTTCAGCAGCACTTGAATCACAAGCCATTGCGGGACGAACATATGCTTATAAACGAGTTTTAAGCAGAAGAGGCAACGCAGCTTGGACTCTCCCATGGGATATTTATTCCACAGTAAATGATCAACACTATACGGG
>DBSW01000129.1 GCA_002306745.1 Dehalococcoidia bacterium UBA1332
TTTTCTTTCACTTACGATAGTTACTTGGTCAAAAATATCATAGGCGATAATAGCTAGGAACTTTTTCTTCTCGCTTAATCGGCTCAGGAATCTGATAATTGCAAGTATGAGGAAAAATACATCGACCACACATAAACCAAGTAGTGTCACACTATTTGCATCCTGCATGGTTGATCAATTCGCGCCACATATTGGAGAGCACACGGTTGACGTGCTCGATAATTTAGGGGTTGCTGTTGAGTTTGCATCAGAACAAACCTGCTGCGGCCAACCAGCATTTAATAGCGGATTTAGATCTGAAGCCTACCCAGTTGCGGAAAAGTTCGTTGAGATTTTCGAAAGGGTCAACGGGTTGATTGTTGTACCATCTGGCTCATGCGCTGCGATGGTCAGAAATTACTACAAAGACCTATTTCGTGACGATGAAGACCTTGTGCGTAGAGCCGAAAAAGTCGCGGGGCGACTTTTCGAGTTGACTGAATTTTTATATAAATTTTTTGGACCTTCAGCCGTTAGGGGCTCGTCCAATAAAACTGTGACCTACCATAAATGCTGCCATCTGCTGCGTGAAATCGGAATTGATGAAGAGCCAGTAGAGCTTCTGTCTGGGCTCGAAGGAATTCAGATTGTGCCATTAGAGCGAGCTGATGTCTGTTGTGGATTTGGAGGAGCATTTTCCGTGAAAATGCCCGATATATCGTCGGCGATCCTAGACGAAAAACTCGACTATATACAGTCAACTGGGGCAGATTACGTTGTTGCCGGTGACGCCGGATGCATATTTCAAATGCAAGGCGGTCTACGACGTCGTAATTCCGATATCCGTGTTGTGCATATAGCCGAAGCACTTACAGATTCGATTGAACGAGGTAAACGTTCAAGGAATAGACAATGAAACCTGTAACAACTAATTTCAGAAATAAAGCTGCGGAAACGCTGGAGGACAAGCAGATCCAACAGTCGATCGAGCATGTCTATACCGGTTTTTTTCAAGGGCGTCTAAGCGCAGCGAGCGAAACACCAAATTGGGAACAACTTCGTTCAAAAGGAAAGGAGATTAAAGATCATACAATCGCTCATCTCGACTACTACCTAAATCTTCTAGCAAATAATGTGCAAAAAAACGGTGGAAATGTATTTTTTGCAAATGATGCTGAAGAAGCTCGTAATCACATAATTAAAATAGCGCGAGAAAAAGACGTAAAGACTGTTATAAAGTCAAAATCAATGGTCTCCGAGGAAATGGGACTTGCAGAAGCGATGAACGATGAAGGTTTCGAGACAGTGGAAACTGATTTAGGGGAATACATCATTCAATTAGCTAATGAAACCCCATATCACTTGATAGCTCCGGCTGTCCACAAATCGAGATCAGAGGTGGCTAAACTACTTGACGATAACTTTCGGGAAGGCGATCCTGTTCCGGACGCTAATCAACTTACTATGTTGGCACGCAAAAAGCTACGCAGTGTATTCGAACGGGCAGATATGTCTGTTACAGGCGCAAATTTTGCTGTGGCTGAATCAGGCTCGATCGCGTTGGTTACCAATGAGGGTAATGGTCGAATGACCACTAGCGTGCCTCGGGTTCACGTTGCAGTAATGGGAATGGAAAAAGTTATACCCTCAATCCAAGACCTGAGCACGATGCTACGCATCCTTATTCGATCAGCCACTGGCCAACGAATATCAACATACGTAACGATGGTGAATGGAAAACGTAGCCCAGATGAGGAAGAGGGGCCGGTGGAATTTCACCTTGTGATTATGAACAATGGTCGAGACAAGCTGCTTCGTGACTCACAAACTCGGGAATCACTCAACTGTATACGCTGTGGTGCGTGTCTCAATGCATGCCCTGTGTACCGTAAAGTTGGCGGTCACGCCTACGGATGGGTTTACCCGGGCCCGATAGGAGCGATTGTGTCTCCAGTTCTCACGGGTCTAAAAGATGCAAGCAATCTTCCCGGCGCATCATCACTATGTGGAGCTTGTCATGATGCCTGCCCAGTAAAAATCAATATTCCAAGGATGCTACTTGAACTCAGGTACAGGACAGCAGAAGGTTCTGCGTCCAAATCCGAACGATCTTCCAGCGCGAAAGAACGTACTGTATGGAAACTATGGAAAATTGGAATGATGGGAAGAAGGCGTTTCGATCTTGGATCACGAACCAGCGGATTGCTTTTGAGACCACTTGTGCGAAACGGCTGGATGAGAATTGCCCCGCCACCTATTTCGGGTTGGACATTGACAAGGGATTTTCCGTCATTTGCGTCTAAGTCCTTAAAAGCCAGATTAAGTAAGCGCAATCGGACTTCAAAATCATGACCGAGAAAGAACAATTCATTTCGAATATAAGCGCAGCTCTTGGGCGGAAAACCATCCAAAAACCCGAAGCAGATCACAGACTTTCATTTTTTGAATCAGCGAGCTCCATAAACTCTAACGCTGATCAATCAATTGTTGATTCAGTCAATAGATCAGACCAATTAATGGATCAAATGTCATCAGCTGCAGAAACGATCGGATGGAAAGTGCATCATGCTTCTAATACGGAAGTAGCGGCTTCAATAGTTGCCGGGATTTGCAAGGATAACAACGCAAAAAATGTACTACGATCCGCGCACGAGGTTTTGGATCAGATAGTAGTTGATGCCGCAATTTCCAATATAGGAGCATCTGTTGAGGTTACCGAACATCAGGGCGACTATAGCCAGATAGACGTAGAAAATACGAAAATAAAGGCATTTGCAGCTGATACAGGAATAACTGGAGTTGATTACGCTATCGCAGAAACAGGATCTATTGTTCTCCATCCACGATCAGGACTATCACGCTTAGTTTCCCTAGCACCACCTATACATATTGCGGTTTTAAGGCCTGCCGAAGTGATCGCTTCCCTTGATGAGCTATTTGCGTTAGAACGCAGTAATTTCATCAATGATCAGTTAGAGGGATCGATGAATATCATTTCTGGCCCAAGTAAAACCGCGGACATAGAAGGCACCACGGTAACTGGAATTCATGGCCCTCTAGAGGTTCATCTGGTTATTTTCAAGGACGATCATATCGGTCAATGATGTTTTATCGCTATAGCCCGACAAGCTTCTTCAGTAGCAATAGCAACTAGTCGAGCGGTATCATCCATTGCTGACTCCAACGACATAGGACCGTTTACCAAACTGAAAACCGCATCAATTCCGTGTGAGTGAACCTCACGGAATCCCCCTCCTAGTGATCCTGAAATCCCAATAACCGGTATGTTACGTTGCTTGGCGCGTTGTGCTACAGCGACAGGAGACTTATTGAATACGGTGGATCTGTCAAATTGCCCTTCACCGACGATCACTAAATCTGTGTCGATTAAATGCGATTCTAGGTCCACTGCCTCAAGTACGATGTCCGCTCCGAGCCTAAGCCGAGCACCAAAAAAGCCCATCAATCCCGCTCCAAGCCCACCCGATGCACCAGCTCCAGGAATTTCGGCGACATCAGCGCCCAGGTCTTTTGCCATAACATTCGCAAAGTTTTGTAGTGCGCTATCGAGTTGTAGAACATCTTCGTAACTAGCCCCTTTTTGTGGTCCAAAAATTGCTGATGCACCACGTGGACCGCAAAGTGGGTTGTTAACATCACAGGCTACCACTACGTTGGCATTGTTCATCCGTTGATCTAACTCAGAGACATCAATATGGTGGAGGCGGGCAAGTTCTATACCACCCCTTCCTAGCTCATCGCCATTCTCATCCTCAAGTTTGCCCCCCATGGCTTGAATCAACCCTGCACCGCCGTCATTTGTCGCGCTGCCCCCAACTCCTATTATTAAATCCGTAAAGCCAGAATCGAGTACGTCAATAAACATTTGACCGACTCCAAACGTTGACGCATTCCTAACGTCGCGTCTATCAGGGGCAAGTCTTGCTAATCCAACTGCATCGGCTATTTCGATAACGGCTGTACGGCGATCGCCCAAAGCACCCCATTTTGAAATTATGGTCTCGCCAAGTGCATCCTGCACTTTTGCTGTACGAATTTCCCCCCCAGAACTATCTACAAGTGCCTGCAAAGTACCATCACCGCCATCTGCGACGGGTACGAGTATCGTCTCAGCTTCTGGCCAAACATTTTTGACGCCACTAGACATAGCCTGAGCAATTTCAAGACCAGTGAGACTTTCTTTAAATCCTTGTGGTGCAATTACTATTTTCTTCATTTGGATGAGTATAGGTTAATTGAACTCAGGTTTACGTTAATTGCACGCCCGGTATTGGCCAGGATCTATATTAAGTACTGCTAAAATCATCGCTGAGTCACTTCACATTAATTGACGGTTCCCAGGCATATGGCAACTCAGGCCACCTTGAAAAACAACTTCATCACAGCGACGAACAGTCGCGCAGGGGAAATTGAACGAATCACCCGTGACATCCTCAAGCACCCCGAGTCAGGGTACAAAGAGGTCCGAACATCGCAGATAGTGGACGAATGGTTCAGAGCTAATGGGCTAGCCGTAAAAAATGGAATCGCTAAAACAGGGCTTGTGGGAGTACTAGACACAGGCGTGCCAGGCCCACATGTTGCTGTGATAGGCGAGCTTGATTCCCTAGTCGTACCAGACCACAAACATGCAGATGCGAAAACCGGTGCAGCTCACGCCTGTGGCCATCATGCACAGATCGGCGCGATGCTAACTGTCGCAAATGGATTAATTAAAGATGACGTTAAACATGCTCTAGTTGGCAAGATAAGTTTCATGGCGGTGCCAGCCGAGGAATACATCGAACTTGAATTCCGTGAATTGCTTAGGGAGTCCGGTGAGATTGAGTTTTTTGGAGGCAAGCAAGAATTTATTCGCCTCGGCCTTTTCGATGATGTCGATATAGCTATGCTCACTCATACTGGGGCCGATAGCTTTGGGACATTCGGTATACATGGCTCCAGTAACGGAATGATTGGTAAAACAATACAATACATAGGTAAGGCATCACATGCTGGAGGCTCTCCACATCTAGGAGTAAACGCACTCAATTCAGCTCTCCTAGGCCTGTCAGGGATCCATGCTCAGCGGGACACATTTCGAGACAGTGACACAGTAAGAGTTCATCCGATAATAACAAAAGGCGGTGCATCCGTTAATTCCGTTCCATCAGATGTTCATTTAGAGACGTATGTTAGAGCCTCAAATATTCCAGCAATATTGAGCACTGCAGAGAAGATCGACCGAGCATTAAGAGCAGGCGCTCTGGCCACCGGAGCGCAGGTAAGAATCATTACAAACCCCGGCTACTTACCCACAAAATACGACCGGTCTCTTACTGAAATTTACCGCCATAATGCGGCGTCATTAGTCGGAGACGACAATGTCATTCCACGAAATCATGGTACCGGTTGTAGCGATATTGGTGATGTCAGCCACATCATTCCTACCATCCAGCCGACTGTTAACGCCGCGACCGGCGAAGGGCACGGCGTCGACTATGTTGTTACGAACTATGAACTAGCTGTATTAAAATCCGGCAAAGCCATGGGCATGACTATTATTGACCTCCTCGCCGACCATGGTCGTTTGGGTACTAGAGTGGCAACCAGCTTTAATGCTCCAATGACAATTAATTCTTACCTAGCGCGGATGCGTGCTTTCAGGTCAGATATCACATACGAAACCTAAAAGAACTTTCCCATGAGTGTCCCAACAGTAAATGAGTTAAAGTCACACGCGATAAGCATTATCAACTCGGATAAAGAGACGTTCATTGATGCAGCAAAGACCGTGTACGAGATTCCAGAAACTGGCTTCAACGAGATAAAAACATCCAAATTCATTGACGGACAGCTTCGAGGACTCGAATTTTCCGTACAAACCGGTATTGCAAAAACAGGACTTAAAGCCACCATCACTGGGAAAGACTCAGGACCGACTGTCGCGGTCATTGCTGAACTAGATGCACTTAACGTACCGATGCACCTGGGCGCAGACACGGAAACGGGAGCAGCGCACGCCTGCGGGCATCATGCACAAATAGGGATTCTCCTGGGTGTTGCGGCAGCTTTACGCGGTGCTTTTATAAAAAATTCTCTATCAGGAAAAGTCGTTTTAATTGCCACACCGGCCGAAGAATTTATCGAAATACAAGAACGGTTAAATCTACGGAAAAACAGCGAAATCGAATTCTTGTCAGGAAAACAGGAGATGATACGGCTTGGTACGTTTGATGATGTTGATATGGCCATGATGGTCCATACAGCCGTGGGCAGCGGTACACCGATGTTAAATATTGGAGGAACTTCCAACGCACACGTGTCACATCAAGTGAGATACATCGGCAAATCCTCTCACGCTGGCGGAGCCCCTGATCAAGGCATTAATGCGTTGCAAGCGGCAATGTTCGCGAATTCCGCAATCAACACACAAAGAGAGACTTTCCGCGAAATGGATGTGGCACGGGTACATGGGATTATTTCTAGGGGCGGTGTTGCCGTAAACGCGGTTCCAGACGACATACTGTACGAAGGGAGGGTAAGAGCCAAGTCGCTCAATGCACTCGATCACGTATCCAAAAAGGTAATTAGGTGCTACAAAGCAGGCGCTTTGTCGGTAGGGGGGTCAGCAGAAATACTCGAAATAGCAGGCTACCACCCACTACGACAAGATAGAAATATTCAGGAAATATTCGTTTCCAACGCGCGGTCTATCCTCGGTAAAGAGTCAATCAAAGTCCTACCTAAAACTTATTCCCAAGGAGGTTCTACGGACATGGGTGACTTAAGTTGCATAA
>DBSW01000007.1 GCA_002306745.1 Dehalococcoidia bacterium UBA1332
GGTCCAATCGGCACAATCACCAAAGACGCATATGACCGTCTTTCAAGCGAAATGTTCGGCATGTTGCGTGAACAAGGACCATGGGATGGAGTCCTGCTCCCTAACCATGGTGCCGCAGTCTCGGAAGAATTCCCGGATATGGACGGAGAATTCACTCGAGCAGTCAGAGAAATTGTGGGACCAGATGTACCTGTAGGTATAACCCTGGATATGCATGCCAATATCTCGAAAGATACAGTGGCAAACACAGATGTCTGTGTAGTCTGGAGAACATGCCCGCACCTCGATGCGAAACTACGAGGACGAAAAACCGCCGAGATGATCTACCGAACTGTAAGGGGCGAAATCAACCCTGTACAGTTCATAGAAATGCCCCCCATGCTGGTCAATATCGTCAAACAATTCACCGGCCAGGAACCCATGAAGAGCCTCGTAGATGAATGCATCGAGGCCAATGAAATCCCTAAAGTACTGGATACATCAATCTCCGAGGGATACCCATACTCCGACGTAGAAGAGATGGGTATGTCATGGATCACCATCACCGATGGTGATCACGAACTCGCAGAAAAAGTGTCGAAGGATCTTGCAGCCAGTGCATGGACTAGGCGAGTTGATCTCAACAAGCCTGTGCCTAACATACCTGATGCCCTTAGACAAGCAGAAGAGCGATATGTCGGACCAAAGCCTAAAGGTGTCGAAAACTACCTCCCGGATGATGGATCAGCCCTGGCCGAAGCTGAGCAATCGTACCACTCGCATCTAGGCCCGATCGTACTTATGGACGTCGGAGACAACATCGGTGGAGGGTCATCAGCAGACTCAACCCATATACTAAAAGTCGCCAAAGAGATGGGCGTTGAAGGGTACCTGCAAAGCCTTTATGATCCAGAGTCTGTAGAAGCATGTGTTGCGGCCGGAGTTGGTGCTGAACTAGCCCTTGATGTTGGCGGGAAAACCGATGATATGCACGGTGAACCAGTCCACGTTGTCGGAACTGTATCCGTTATCCACGATGGACCTTACGAAGAAACGAGACCTACGCATGGCGGCACCAGGTTCTATAACGATGGCAAGCGTGTACTTTTCAACACTACCGATGGCATGACGATACTCTTGACTTCAAAACGAAGTGGAAACACCGCTCGAGAGCAAATGTACTCGATGGGAATAAATCCCGAGGATTACAGAATTGTCGTCGCCAAAGGGGTCAGCTCACCAAGGCCGGCATACCAGCCGATCGCAGCAGAAATTATCGTAGTGAATAGCCCTGGTGTAACTTCTGCAGACCTAAACACCTTTGAATTCCACAATCGAAGAATTCCTCTGTATCCATTTGAAGAACCCGACTACACACCGGATAACTAACCTAAAGCAAGGCCAGTTCTTCCAAATTTAAGCTATGAAACCATGGACCATCGCAGGTGAAGCCGTATCTCCGGACGGCACTAAATTAGAGTTAATTTCGCACGACGGCGAGTATGTCATTAAAGCTGACGGACTCCCACTTATGTCAACTCGGATGCATTATTCCGAACTAGAGCTCGCTCGATTTGCTTGTAGCAAACTAAAGGTCGGTGCGCGAGTAATGATAGGCGGGCTTGGACTAGGCTATACACTTGGTGCAGCATTAGAGCTACTACCAAAGCAAGGTACTGCTTTACAAGTTGAACTTGTGCCTGAAGTAATCGAATGGAATTTAGGACCGCTGGCCTCATTTGCTAATCGTCCGTTAAATGACGAGCGAACTGAGTTGGTCCAAGGCGATGTAACAAAAATAATCCGCAAATCCAAAAACGAATTCGATGCGATTATGTTAGATGTTGACAACGGACCCTCGGCGTTAGTAAACGAACGAAATAGCTGGCTATATACAGACCTTGGACTCCAAGCGATTAAGGGAGCTCTCAAGAACGGGGGTAAGGTGGCTATATGGTCAGCGGATGACGAGCCTAAATTCGTTATAAAGATGAAACGCAATGGATTACGAGCTACAAAGCATTTCGTTCGAGCTCACAATAAAAAAGGTGGAATTCGTCACGTAATATTTACCGGTCAAAAAAACTGAGTTGATAATGTTTATCCATAGAATATTCGATAGACGACTGAAAAGAGAGCAACAATTTCACCATGCGACAGCAGAGAAGGCGGGAGCAATCCAAAAACAACCAAAACTCTGTTACGGGTAAAAAGAACTGGTTATTTATATGCGGAATTGTATTAGTTTTTGCCGCAATCACAATCGTAGTGATGTCGAGGATATCTTCAGATGTATCGTCCGCCGAAACAGAACCAGACATGGTTGCAAATGGAGGGTCAGTAATTGGTGACCCTAATGCTCCGGTAACGCTAGTCGAGTTCGGTGATTTCCAGTGATCGCACTGCAGAAATTTTGCCCTCGGGATAGGGCAACAGATCATACGGGAATACGTCAACAATGGTCGAGTAAAAATTATTTACAGGCACTTCCCATTCCTCGGCAATGAATCGTGGAGAGCTGCAGAAGCTTCTGAATGCGCCGCAGAACAAGGACGTTTTCACGAATATGAAGAAACTGTATTTGTAAATTGGAACGGTGTGAATCAAGGCACCTATTCAGATGAAAACCTCAGGATATTCGCCCAAATGACCGGCCTCTTTATTAACCAGTTCGATGAATGCATGGCCAATAATAAGTACCTTGATAAAGTAAAAACAGATCTAGCTGCAGGACAGGATCTAGGCGTTAATTCAACTCCCACATTATTCCTAGATGGAAAGAAGTTGGACAACTCTCCTGACTATGGATATTTCAGAATCAGAATTGAAGAGGCATTGAAAACCTCAGGGGGATAGTTGTGTCAAACAATCCCAGCATAAAGATTCAATCAACGACCAATCAGAATACTCAAAGCCTAACTTTCTGGCTATTGATCGCATTAATAAGCCTTATAGGCCTTGGTATAACAACTTACCTTACGTCAACAGCATTTTCGAACACTGACGTAGGTTGCAGTATCAGCGGTTGCAACACTGTCCTAAACAGTAAATGGGCAAGATTATTCGGAATACCCGTTTCAGCGTTCGGCATGACAATTTATGCCACTACCATGCTTGGCGCCCTCCATGCTTACAAATCACCAACTGATGATTTACGCAGCCGACGTCTAGTCGTAGCAGCATCAATGATCGGAGTTATAGCTTCAGTCTATCTGACTGCTATCGAAATATTCGTTATAAAGGCTGTATGCCAATACTGCCTAACTTCTGGAGCGCTGATAATAATTGCATCAATCATATTGCTGATTGGTTTAAAAAAAGAAAGAATCCTTCACAATACAATCGTGATTCCAACAAAGTTAGGCAAAAAATCTGTTTAATCTGATAACTCAGGTTGAAGTTGCTTGATCAGATCACCACACCTAATGATCGCCTGTTCTGAATCTAGACCATCACATAGCATTATCAAATTTCCTACAATTGCCCAATCCTGATAAGTGGGTCCAGGAGCCTGACGAGAACCTGCGCTTGATACATCAGTAACTCCTCGAGCCTGCCAACGATCTTTTACCCCCTCGGTCCAAACTTGACTGTCACGGGTTGCCTCAAACTCAGCCCCTGTAGCATTTATAGCATGGCCTTTGCCGCTTGAAACCGCCAAATCATGTGAAGGGTAAAACCGTAATTCATAATCGTGCCGATTGTAGGGATCTAGACCCCAGAATCCTTTCCAAGCCTCCAATGCATCAGGTAAACCTTGCACGTCATAATCCTTACTTGTCTTAAATCCAAACGCTTTAAGGTCATCAATAGTGTAATTAGTAGGAGCAGTACGAATCTGAACAAAATTATCTGCTTCATCAACGGCGCTTCCACCACAGGCCATAAAACCCACTGCCAGCAACACAGACAAGACTATAAACGTTGCCGATTTATAATTACATATATCCACTCTGGTCATCTAAAACTCTCCGAACGTGAAATCAGGTTGCAGGACAGTATAGTGCACTAGAAATCTCTGCCTCAGACCTATAGGCATAAATGCTATGACTGAGGTAATCCAATCATTTCCACACCCCGTCTATAGCCGCCCTGTGCTGAGATATGTGAGCATGTGCACCTTTTAGTCTCTTGGCAATAACATTAGGGTCAACAGGCCAGTCAAGAACTTCGGCTCGTTCAGCCCATTCAAAGTACTGCCTCTCAAGATTCTTTGCACGTTCTTTCTCTCCTTCGATTAAGTCATTCTGTTCTGTACGATCCTCAGTAATGTTGTAGAGTTCCCAAGGCTTATCCCATTCGGCAACAAGCTTCCAGTCTCCTATACGAATTCCTCTGTTACCTTCGTGTTCGACTGTGATCGGTCTATCACGTTTCAACTCTTGTCCCTTAATCGCTTGTAGAAAACTTTCGCCTTCTAGTGGAGTAATTTCTGTATCGTGATGTTCCTTCGGGTATTGAGCACCAGCAATGTCATAGCAAGTAGCTGAAATGTCAATAATGTGCATAGGGTTATGGAGGATGCCTGTCCTATCGATGCCTTTAGGCCAATGCACTATAAATGGAGTAGAAATACCGCCTTCATGCACCCATCGCTTGAACAACCTGAAAGGGGCATCCGAAACGTTCGCCCAAGGAAGTTCAACTGCCTGAAAAGTAGTATCTGGCCCCGGTCGCACTTCTGGGATATCGCCGACTCGCACGGGTTCCCCCTCGAGGGTTAATGATGTCTCCCATTGTGATGGATCTGGCCAATCAGTGTCTTCCTGGAAAAGTTCCGCACACCCACCGTTATCAGACAGAAACATAATTACCGTATTCTCGTACTGATTGGTTTTTTTCAAAGAGTCAATAATTCGGCCTACCGTGCGATCTACCTGCTCTACCATCGCGCAGTATGCCGCCATGCGAATGTCTTCGTACTCTTTATTTTGAACATCTTCCCATGCGGGAGCATCGGAATCTCTCGGCGATATCTCCCATTTATCGTCAACAACACCAAGCCCTTTTTGCTGTTCATGCCTTGAAGTGCGTATCGCGTCATACCCTTCCATATATTTACCTTCATATTTCACAATGTCATCTTCCCAGGCATGAAGTGGCCAGTGAGGTGCAGTGAAGGCAACATATTGGAAAAATGGCATGTTCAAATCGACCGCTTCTTCTATTTGGTCTATAGCGTGATCACCTATTGCATCCGTCATATGAAAATCTTTGCTTTCGACATCGATGAGGATATCTTCGAGAATCAAAGATTTTGGATTCCAGAATGAATCAGCGGCATTGAGAAGTCCAAAAGACCTGTCAAAACCTCGCTGTTTGGGCATAGGATGTTTCTTATCACCAAGAACCCATTGGTCTCGATTCCTATTGTCCCAACTACCGGCAACGTGCCATTTACCAGAGATCATAGTTCGATAACCAGCAGTTTTTAGTACCTCAGCGATAGTCACACAGCCGTCACGCAAATAACCCTGATAAGAAGGTACGCCGAGGTCAGCAGTCATCTGACCAATGCCTGCCTGATGTGGGTGCAATCCTGTAAGTAAGGCGGCTCGCGAAGGACAACAGCGAGCCCCGTTGTACATCTGAGTGAACCTAAGTCCTTTGTAACCTAGCGCATCGATATTGGGGGTTTTAATCTCGCCGCCATAACAGCCAAGATCAGAATAACCGAGATCATCGACCATCATCACAATAATATTCGGCTTGTTATTCACTAAATGTGACTGTTCACTTGCCATCGCCTAATCCTCCAATAACGGTCAAAACAAACTTTTACAGATAGTTTTTTGACGATATTTATGTCCTAATTGGTTTCTTATATGTTGGCGGTGCTGTACGAGGAGCATGCGGCCAAGGCCGAGTCCAACCTTCGTAACCGAAAGAAGGATCTTGCGACATGTCACCATTCTGAGCAAGCCGGTCATCCATTGATGAATCTATGGAAGCCATAAGTTCGATTGCCAATTCAGACTCAAGTCGATTAATGACATCTGAGAATTCAGAATTACCGTATAAATTAACCTGTTCGTTAGGATCTTTGATCATGTCAAATAACAACACTTCACCGGTCCGGTACTTATGTAATTTATACCTGCCATCAAAATTCATCCAACCATTCTGAAGAAAGCCAAAAATATTCTTACGACCTGAGTCTCCCGGCATACCTTCTCCGGGTAGAGGTTGAGCGTCATACCATTCGGGTCGGTCAATGTCTGCCCAGCTAAGCATCGTAGCTGTCACATCACGAACGTCTACAAGGCTTTCCTCGGTCTGTCCAGCTTCAATTCCAGGGCCCATAGCCATCATCGGAATTCGGATTGCTGAGTCGTAAAAAGATGCCTTACCAATAAGATTGTGATCGCCAAGATAGTCACCATGATCTGAAGCAAGTATCAAAAACGTATTCTCAAGCAACCCTTTATTTCTCAAAGCGTCAATTATCGCCCCAACTTCGAAATCTATCTGTTGGACAAGTCCGGAATAATGCTTACGTACGGTATGCTTAGACCGATCGTCGAACTCCGAATAATCTACTCCATTCCAAGGTCGTTTATTACCTTTGACATTTTCATCACGAAGTTTTGGAGCATGACCTGGGACCTCCGGTGCAGCAGTTGGAATCTTTGAATCATCGATCCCCTCAAGAAATCGTTCATCAGGATCATATGGACAGTGAGGACCTGGAAATCCGACCATCATTGCGAAAGGCTGATCCGCCCCATACTCCTCAATGAACTTCACAGCTTCAGAACCGACAAATCGATCCCAAGAGTGTTCCCATGGCACATCGTGAATTACCGCACCCTTGTTCTGATGATAACCGGGCATCTCATTACCATGAAGCTTTCGTAGCCCATGTCGACGCAGGTAGTGATAATAGTCGTCACGGACTTCAAGCCATCGCTTATCTTCACACACAACTCTGTACTGAAATCCTCGACGCTCATCCCAAGGATAAAAGTGCATCTTACCGATTCCAGCGGTGTAGTAACCATTTTCACCGAGAATCTCAGGCCAAGTTCTAAGACCGGCTTCACGCCAATCAGATCTAAGGTTATGAAGATTACCGGTTACCCCATTTCGAATTGCATTCATTCCAGTTAACAGGGCGGTTCTTGCAGGGACACATACTGGTGAAGCAGAAAAAGAATTCGTGTATCTAATTCCATTCTCAGCAATAGAATCTATATTTGGGGTGTGCAACCAGTCAGCCCCGTTGCATCCAGCAAAATCTGCTCGAAATTGATCTGGAAAAAGAAAAACGATATTTGGACGGTTCTGCGCTACTGACAAATTAGTACTCCAATGGATAAAAAGGTGACAATACATACTCTAAAAAAACTGCTGGAAACATATGGAAGACTAAGCCAGCAATGGTTATGTATCAATCCCATACACATTGAATGAACATATTCTTATAAAAGTGACCACAGAGTATCCAAAAGAAAAAACGAAGCCACAAAGACCATTTCTAGTACCACTCGGCAAGACCAATCTCCATGTCAGCAGGATAGGTACTGGAACATGGCAATGGGGCGGTGCATTTTATTGGGGTTACGGCCGCACCTACACAGATAAGGATCTTGCAGGTGCATACAATGCCAGCATCGAAAACGGAATCAATTGGTTTGACACCGCCGAGATATACGGGCGAGGAAAATCAGAAAAACTAATTAGCTGGCTAACCAAAAAGTATAGTTCAGACGACAATTCTTCAATAAAAAAACCAGTCGTAGCCACCAAATTCTTTCCGTACCCATGGCGATGGAAACGAGGAACTATGAGACAAGCGGTAAAGGCCAGTCTTATTCGACTCAACTCTGAAAAGATAGATTTATACCAAATCCATTTCCCGTTTCCTCCGAGAAGCTACTCTGTTTGGGTCGAGGAAATAGCAGATATAGCAAAAGATGGATTGATCGGTAGCGTCGGTGTGTCGAACTTCTCTTCAGAGCAGACAAAACGGGCTTACGACATTCTAGAGACGCGGGGGGTAATTTTAGCATCAAATCAAGTCGGATACAGTCTACTGAACCGCAAAGTGGAATCTGATGGATTAATTCAAACCTGCAAAGAAATCGGTGTATCAGTAATCTCATATGGTCCGTTAGCTGAAGGGCTCCTCACAGGGAAATATCGAATCGAAAACCCTCCTCCATTGATGCGAAAACTAAGATGGGCTGGAAAACGACTAAAGCTGCTACCTCCGTTGTTGTCGCTTATGAGTGATATAGCTAGCGCTCATGGAGCGTCGCAATCTCAAGTGGCGCTAAATTGGCTAATAAAGAAAAAGACATTCCCAATTCCAGGCGCAAAATCAGCCACTCAAGCTTCTGATAACGCAGACGCAATGAAATGGGCACTTTCCGATGATGAGATGGAAGCCCTTGACTTAGAAACAGAAAAGTATCTGCACCAATGAGCCAAACAAAACATTACTTACTGATTTGAATTTACGGTATCTTGTTGATCTATTTCATTTCCATCAATCACTGACATCTCTGCCTCCAGATTTTGCTTCAATGTCTCTGGATCTAGAGATGCAATAAACCAAGTCTCAACATCCCCGGCATCAGTCTGAATATCCAGTTCAACACCCGTTTTTACACCCAATACACTCCACATCTTTGCAATATTCCGCCGGTCAGGACGAGTCTGTATTGCAGCTCTTGCCATACGATTAGCAGATAGGGCAACTCGGGCATCGCATATATCATCAATTTCAATAATTGCACTCTTAATACCCATACGTATATCAAGCTTCCCTCGAGCTATACGTAAACTCATCGATAGGTAATTCAACATCACATAGAGTGTCAGCAACGAACTTAGGGCAAAAGCGCTGTAAAAAACTAATGCTCCCCCACCGGAAACAAGCGGATCATCAACTAAACCCTTAACTGCTACTCCGGTCAAAACTCCGCCTGTTATACCTAACATCAGTCCTAAAAAACCGAATACGCGGCTGGAGGCTCTAACCTGTTGAAAATATGTTTTATCTTTTTGGATCATTTTTGGCCATATAAACGAAATGTTATTTTCGAGACTATCTGGGAATAACTGGCAGCAATAAATGTGAGGGGTGCTGTCTTGAGTGTAAAACTGTCTGCTGCGCAACTCTTAACTCCGCATCTGACCAATAATCATTACCTGTGTTGTGATTACGATCAAAGTTCGGAAAATCCGAACTAGATACAGACAAACGCAATTTTTGCCCTGGCTTAAATAGACACCCGATCGGATTTAGTTTGATAGTGTACTCACCAATTTCATCCGGCTGTAGTAACGTCGGATTCTGATATCCGTTTCGGTACTGTGCTCTCATAATGCCGTAGGTCAAATTTACAGCCAAGCCATCCTCATAAACAATTGACAGCTTTGCGGTCCAATCAGTGTCAGAGGCATCCGTTTTCGCCCACAGCTTCAAAGATACCGGGCCGGTCACCTCAATTTCAGAATCAAAAACGGGAAAATCATAAACAAGAATATCTTCGCGATGGTCATGAGGTGATTGATCGACAGGTGCTGCTTGAGAATCCGCCCTCATCAGACTCATTACGGGATCCTTTGGATCATAAACGTATTTGTCGTGCTCGGATTCTCCTGGCATAGGAGGCTTTATTGAAAGATAACCATCACCACCAACCGTGTTCGCACCACCTTGAGAGTGAAGGTAAAACGGGGTGTATTCGGTTCTCTCAAGAGGCCACGCGTGCTCGCCACGCCATTTGTCTTCGCCAATCACCCACATCTGAACCGGAGCCTCATCTGATAAACCGTTATCAATTCCCTTGATGTCAAAGTCATACCAACGAGAAATCAAATCAGCGTAGGTAGTCTCAGCCATAGGTCCGTAATCTATAGGTCCTATTTTTCCGGTGAACTGTGTTGCATCATGTCCCCAAGGGCCGATAATCAATCGGTGCTGTTCCCTTAAATCCTTTCGCCCATTAGTAATCAACCCTTCATAATGATCTATAGTACCGATCAAACGGTCCCACCAACCGGTTATCTGAAAAATAGGCGTCTGGACCTTTGGGTGCACATCACTAAAGTGTTGAAATTCTTGATTTTGGGCACCGTAATAACTTTGAAGTTGATCGTTCAAATCAGAAAACACTGAATCTGGAATATCACCTAACGGTAGCCACCAGAGATATTTTCCTCTCTCAACCTGATTCCATCGTTTTACAGCCTCTACTGGCGTTGTCGGTCCATCAATGCGTTCAGCACGTCGACGCATATCGGCTGCCATCATATATGTCCACTCAAGGCGCCGACCTGTCTCAAAAATTCCGAAGTTAATGTCTAGAATATTTTTCGAAATACCGCTTGCTAAAGTAGACGTCAGACTAGGTGGGCAAGAGTCCAGCATCATCCAAATCGCCCAACTCGCGTTGGAATGACCCCAGGTACCTACCCGACCATCACTCCATCCAAGTGCTGCAGCCCACTCAATCGTGTCATAACCATCTTCGGAATCGTGAGTCTCACTCCTCTCACGCCACATCCATTCGTAATTACCGTCCGAAGCGTATCGCCCGCGAAAATCCTGTACTACAACGCAATACCCTCTTGATGCTAAATCTGTAGCAGTTTCAACATAACGAGGCGTCATCTTGTTATAAGGAGTTCGGCAAACCAGAGATGGATACTTGTTGCTATCATTCGGGTGATAAACATCGGCCCGCAACGCCACGCCATCACGTGCAACCATTTCAAGGTTGTTCTCAACTGACACCTCAAGCAGGTTTAAATTAGGATATTTCTTGTCAGGTGAGGTCATCTTTTGCACTTCTTTTCAAAAATATAATTAATCGATAGGCCATGGCACTGTCATACCTTCATCACCCCAGACCAAACGGCCGTTCCATGCCTTTTTTGCTTCGATTTCTCTCGGACCCTTCAATTCGGCAGTTGTAAGACGCGCTCCAATATGAACCATAACGAGTTGCTTTACGCCAGCTTCCGATGCTGTCTGAGCTGCACCAAATACCGACGAAGAAGCGTCAGCATGCGGATTTCCCTCCATACGGTCATGAGTCTCCCAACACATCATCATCAAAACATCAGCTCCGCGAGCAAGATCAGTAACGGTGTCGCAAGGAGCAGTGTCGCCAGTCAATACGACTGATCCATCTTCCGTGTCAATTCGATATGCAAGAGAATCAAGATAAGGCTGAACGTGATCAGCAGGCGCGGCTGTTACCTCCCATGATGCCCCTTTCTTAATCAGTCCGGGCCCCATATTGTGAGGATCTACGTCTGGTTTCTGTCGAGGGAGTTCACCACCTCTGTCTTGAAACGTAATCTGAGATGCAGGGTGGTGGATCCGAGCTATCCAATCGTGAGCAAATAAGCCTGTATCTTCATCCAAAATTCCATTAGTAAATTCTTCTGTAAGTTTTGGTCCATAAACACTAAGTTTCTTATCTCTAGGAACCATCTGATCCCAACGAGTCAGAATGAAGGTGGGAAAATCTGCATCGTGATCGAAATGATGATGAGTAAAGAAAACGTCGTTGATCTCAGTAGTTGCTATACCATTCCGCGCTAATTTCCAAGTGGTCGCAGGGCCACAATCAAAAAGCAATTTCTCATCACCAATCTGCACCACATATGACGAACCAAACCTCTCGGGTAATGGAGTCGGAGTTCCGCATCCAATGATAGTAATTTCCGGTGTAGATGGCTTTTTCGCACCCATATTTACTCCCAAGCAAATAATTGTTTACACAATCTAAAACTATAATCTCAGGGTATATCAAGAATGATCAGTTATGAGATTAAGGCTTTATCACAACCAAATTTAGAATAACTTACTCAAGAATCATGTGAGACGATACGTGATCGCCAGACTGATCCGCATCAATGGCTGCTTGCATCATTTGTATCATCCTCTCCTTGAACAACTTGAACTGTTCAAGTACAGCCATAAGCTCATCGATCCAATCTTTGTCATCGCGGTCGATATCAATACGAATTTGCAGATGACCAACATCAACACCTTTTCCAAACTGATTCTGCAAAGGAGCTCGAGCTCCTCCAGTAGCTTCTTTTAATGAAAATGTTGCTCGTGACTCTCGAGCACTAACCAATTCCACTCCAGCCGATTCAGCCATAATTCTTATACGAGTTGACTTCATTAACAATGTGACATGTGTAGGCATAGGGCCAAATCGATCACGAATCTCTTCTTCCATTTCATCGATTTCTGATTCATTAGTGATTCTGGCTAACCTTTGGTAAATCGAAAGTCTCTGTGCTATATCTTCGATGTAGCTATCAGGGATTCTCGCATCGATGCCAATATCGACACGAACGGTAGAAAATTCAGAAGTATTTATCTCGCTTGTTTGCTTACCATTTTTATTCTCTTTCAATTGGCTGACGGCTTCAGCCAAGAGCTTCGAATAAAGATCAAATCCAATAGCAGATATCTGTCCTGATTGCTCTGACCCAAGAAGATTTCCAATCCCTCGAATTTCTAAATCTCGCAATGCAATCTGATAACCAGCCCCAAGTTCCGTCGCAGCTAGAATTGTATTCAGGCGCTGCTCAGCTTGATCAGTCAAAGCTTTAGCACGAGGCACCATCAGATATGCATAAGCGCGATTTATTCCTCGACCGATGCGTCCTCGAATCTGATACAACTGAGATAATCCGAACATATCCGCTCTATCAACGATAAGTGTGTTTACATTTGGCAAGTCAACACCTGATTCAATGATCGTAGTGCACAACAAAACGTCAAATTCATTTCGATCAAACGCCGCCATAACTTTTTCCAACTCATCTTCCGGCATCTGACCATGCGCTATCCGAACCACTGCTTCCGGTACTAATTTCTGAATCTTGTTACCAACAAGGTCGATATCTTTTACGCGATTGTGCAGATAGAACACTTGACCGTCCCGATCAAGTTCTCTCAGTATTGCCTCTCGAACAAGATCGTTACTTTCTTCAGAGACGTAAGTCTTTATAGGGAGTCGTTCTTCCGGAGGAGTTTCAATTGTGCTCATATCACGAACACCTGCCAGTGACATATGCAATGTTCGCGGGATCGGGGTCGCACTAAGCGTAAGTACATCAACCTGTGTACGCAGGCGCTTCAATCTTTCTTTATGTGAAACTCCAAACTTGTGCTCCTCATCTATGATCACAAGACCAAGATCTTTGAAACTCACATCTTTTTGAAGTAAGCGATGTGTGCCAATGACAATATCTACACTGCCGTCAACAACTCCACTAACAGTGGCCTTTTGCTGAGCATCGGTCCGAAATCTTGAAAGCATATCGACCTTCGCCGGATACGGATCGAGCCGCTCAACAAAAGTCTCAAAATGTTGTTGAGCTAGAACTGTCGTCGGAACCAGTATTGCCACCTGCCTACCAGATTGAACGGCTTTGAATGCCGCTCTGAGAGCAATCTCAGTCTTACCATATCCAACATCACCACATACGAGGCGATCCATAGGTTGCGGAGATTCCATGTCACCTTTTACCGATTCAATGGTGGACAGTTGATCTGGTGTTTCTTCAAATGGAAAGCTCGCTTCAAGAGAGTCTTGCCACGGAGTATCAGGAGTAGCTGCAAAGCCGACAGCTACTTGCCTTGACGCGTATAAAGCTATTAATTCACCGGCAAGTTGTTCGGTAGCCCGTTTCGCTTTTGCTCGAGCTTTATTCCATTCCTGAGTGCCTAGTCGAGTCAACTTAGGTGATCTATCGGCAGTGCCATGGTAAATCTGAATTCGGTCAAGATGTTCTGTCGGTACATATAATTTATCTGACTCTGCATACTCCAGAACTAAATACTCTTGACCTCTACTTTCCATGACTTCTGTGCCTATAAATCTCGCGATACCGTGCTCAACGTGGACAACATAAGAACCAGGTTTTAATTGCTCAAGAGCCGGACCTTGACGAATCTGCCGTTTACGAACCCTCCTGCGTTCCTTGCGTATGCCAAAAACTTCCATATCGCTAAGAATCGATAATTCAGCACCATCGGATGTCTCTATAGAAAACCCACTAAGAAGGTTCCCTGTAACTACATGGACTTCACCTCTTTCAGGAGCAACATTGATGCTGGGTACTAAACTTGCTTCAATGCCAATTTCTCCAGCAAGTTCATGAAATCTTTGAGCATGATTAGTTATTACGACAGCACGATTTTTCTCAACCATGCCCTTTCTTGCAATCTCGAGTGTTGTATCGACTCCAGCAGTAACCAAACTTGGCAATTTGAACGGCAGGGCTAGAGGACCATCATCGTTTTTAGAATCTACGCCCCAAGGGGACAAGATGACGCTTTTAGGACGAGCATCTATCACATCAGAAATGAATCCCCATTCAATGTGAGGCTGTGCAAAGCCTATTGGAACGTCACCCCT
>DBSW01000014.1 GCA_002306745.1 Dehalococcoidia bacterium UBA1332
ATAGAATTCGATCATTGGCTTCAGAAAGGGTTTTTTCGATTCGCCGGCTCCGGTACCGTCTATATCTTCATCAGTTAAGATTCGAATGACCGGAGCTTCGCCAATTATTGCTACTTTTAAATCCGTGATTTTCAAAGTTGTGCTTTCAAAAGTAATAACAAAATATTTCTTGATGCGATTCTACTTACTCCTAATATTAACGACCGGCCGTAATCTAAATGTAAGAGGGTTTAGTAAGATCATTAAAGCCAAACATGCTTGAACAACGGCGACTATCGACGAGGGATGGCTCAATGGAGGCGATATGAAAGTAGCAACCTGGCGTGGCGGCGATAACATTACCATTGATGAGGTTCCGACACCTAATCCAGGGCCGGGCGAATTGGTTATGAAGGTCTTGTCGTCTGGTATATGTGGCACCGATATTCATAAAACTCAGGGCCTATTTCCCGCGGATCCGCCCGACATACTTGGGCATGAATTCGTCGGACCTGTTGTTGAAGTCGGAGATGGAGTCGATGAAAAGTTTATAGGTAACGTTGTTGCTTGCACTTTAAACCCAGCATGTGGCCAATGTCAGGGATGTTTAACTTGGTCGGCTATGCACTGCGAGAGAAATAAGCGATATTCTGGTGGATTTGCAGAGTATGTGCTTGTGCATCATCGCCAAGCACATGTTGTCCCCGAAGAATTAGATCATGAAATTGCTGCTATGGCGGAACCGCTTGCATGTGTAATATCGACTTTCAACATGATCGAAGTTGAAGAAGGCTGTGACGCTCTTGTAGTTGGAGGGGGCCTGCTTGGCCTGTTGACAGTAGGCGTTCTAAAGCTTCGTGGGGCAGAAAACATAATCCTGTCTGAACCTAATCCTCAAAGGCTCTCTATCGGTGCACAATTCGGGGCTAATTATTTAAATGATCCGACAAATCAAGATCTGTCTGAATTGGTAGACGATGTCACCGGAGGATATGGGGTGAAAGTTGGAGCTGAGGCGGTTGGGATTCCGCAACTGGTCGCCAACGTATCGAAACTTGTTCGCCCACGTGGCAATCTGATACTTATTGGCGTATCTCCACAGGGGTCATCACTTCCAGTCGATCTATACGATTTACACTACAAAGAAATTACCGTCAGTGGTGCTTTTGGTGCTGGAGATGCTTTTGCCGAGGCCTTGTCAACGTTACCAAAATTGGATTTTTCAGGCGTTGTCAGCGGTCGATTTGCGCTTGATGAAACTGCACACGCGATGCGTGTCTCGGCCAGTGGCGACGGAGTCAAATATATGATTGCACCGTGGGATTAATTATGTAATCCAGAAAATATTGTTTTGATTCTCAACATGGTGGAAACGTCAGACATCCGGCGTTACTCTGCGATTGATCGTTTATTTAATAAATTTTTTAATGCGTGACGCAATCTCTTTATAGCTACAGAGGAATTTGATGGCAAAACTCTCAGGTGGTGAAGCTTTAGTTAAGTCCCTTGTTCGTGAAGGAGTCGAGGTAGTATTCGGTCTTCCAGGCGTTCAAATGTACGGAATTGTTGACGCTCTGCGGCAGGAGCCTAGTATCAGTTTTATCGTTACTCGTAACGAAACTGCGACGACTTATATGGCGGACGGCTATGCAAGAACTACTGGCAGACCTGGGGTGGCTATGGTTGTCCCGGGTCCAGGTATCTATAACGCTGGTGGAGGACTTTCCACAGCGTATTCTAGGTCTTCTCCAGTAGTGTTGATTGCTGGGCAGATACCTCGAGCGACTATCGGTAAGAACTTTGGTGGGCTTCATGAAGTAAACGATCAAAAAGAGATTACTAACCCGGTAACTAAATGGCAGACTCAGGTTTTGCGACCACACGAAGTTCCCTCAAACATACATGAGGCGTTTAGACAGGCGCAGTCGGGTCGACCAGGTCCTGTTCATTTTGAACTTCCTCCTGAGACAATGGTTGAACGAGAAGAGGTCGAATTACTTGAACCGGCTGCAATCGAACGAACTGTGCCCGATTATTCGTTATTACAACAGGCAGCTAGAGAAATCGTGTCGGCCAGTAAACCAGTGATTTACGCTGGTGGTGGAATTGCCAGATCTGATGCTGAATCCGAGTTGGTTGAGTTCGCAGAAAAGCATCAGATCGCCGTGCTGACTTCAGCTGGGGGCAAAGGGACAATTTCTGAAAAACACCCTATGGCGCTTGGTGGCTCATTAGGTCCAGCTGGATTGCTTAAAGATTATATCGAGGATTCTGATGTAGTGATCGGAATTGGCACTCGGTTTTCTATGCGTAATCAGGCCGCAGAAAACGCCAGGCTTATTCATTTGGATGTGGATCCGGAAATGATAGGACACGTGCACAAGAATTCACTCGGTTTAGTCGGCGACGTCAAAGCGACGTTGACTGAACTGTCTGAGGCGATTGACGCTGCAGGCGGCGGTAATTGGGATTCTCCCGCGAACGTCGTTGCCGAGATCCAAGCGAGACTTGCGGTTAGCGAAGATGAACTTAATCAGCCACAAGAGGAATATATTCAATCGTTACGAGAGGGTGCGCCTAGTGATGCCATAATGGTTTTTGGCATGACTCAACTGGGGTATTACTCTCGACCTAGGTGGGTGACCGAGAACCCAAAAACCTATATCGACTCTGGGTACTCTGGAAACCTTGGATTTGCTTTTCCGACCGCATTAGGAGCTAAAGTAGGTAATCCGAATCGGCCTGTAATTTGTGTTTCTGGTGATGGTGGGTTCATGTATAACTCATCCGAAATATCAACGGCTGTCAAGTACGGTATCAATCTGGTTACAGTCATATACAACGACGGGCATTATGGCAACGTTGCACGTGATTTAGATGACGATTTCGGTGGAGCCTATGAAACCGATTTTGTAAATCCGGATTTTGTAAAACTTGCTGAAGCATATGGTGCGATCGGAATAAGAGCAAAAGGACCACTTGACGTCAAGAACGTAATACCTAAAGCACTTAAGCTGAACAAACCAGTTTTTATAGATGTTCCGGTAAAACGTGTTCCTAGACCTAAACAGTGGGCTGCACGTGCACCGTGGACCAAACCGCAAGATGGATTGATCGATTAGCCATCACCAAATTCATGTGGTCGTAAAGCGGCTTCTATTGTGAAGTTTGCTGGAGTGGGAACGTCGACTTCGTTGCCGATTTCTACAACTCTCGCGTTGAGCAACGCTATTTCAATAGGGTTGCCGGCTATAAGGTCGTGGCCCATTGAACCGATTATGAAAGGCTCTCGTTTTTGCGTTGTATTTAAAGTCTCTTCTACTACTTGTTCAGATATTTGAATGCCTTTAGCGCGGGCTACAGCGGCTACTTCTGACAGAACCAGTCGATACATAGCCGTGGTAGTTTCTTGGGAGAAAATTTCCCCAATGGGTTTACGTGTTAAAGCAGTCATACCGCTTAAGGCACAAATAAACATAAATTTCATCCAGATAGCCAATTCGATGTTTTCGCTTGCTTCCGCGGCTAGGCCGGAGTCTTTGCAAATTTGTACAAGTTCGATCACTCTATCCGAGATGCCACCAGTCATTTCTCCAATGACGAACGAGCCTGGCCCACCAGATTGTGTGACAATCCCCGGCTCCGTGATCATGGCTGAAACGGTAGCAGTGCATCCGAGTACCCGTTCGTGTCCAAACGCTTCGGATAGGACCTGTTCACTGTCTATACCGTTCTGTGTAGAGATTATCAGTGTTTTTTCACCAACCATGTTACCTGCTCGCATGGCAGCTACTGCTTCTTCCGTTCCCCAGCTTTTTACAGCGAAGATAACTAAATCAACCTCCTCGACAGAAGACATATTATCCGTTGCCTTGCAGGGGACATTGAAGTCGCCGAGTAAAACGGATTTTAGCTCGAGGCCTTTGTCCTTGATCGCTTCGAGGTGTTCGCCGCGTGCGATCATCGTTACATCGGCGCCAGCTCTTGCTAGCGCACCGCCATAGTAGGCGCCTGTGCCACCAGCTCCTATGACCGAGACTCTGTATGTGGATTTAATCAAATTATTTTTTTATCCTAAACTCGTTCAATGTTCGGGTGCGAGAAATATTAAATCAACTTTGCCTCGTTGGTCGCCACTCTGCAAGATATGAAATATTAAATAACCGCTATTATCTCTCGATGCTTGAGCTTCTAATTCATAACGCTAGGATTATCGACGGTACCGGATCGCCTTGGTTTCGTGGTTCGATTCTAGTGGAAAACAACACACTCGCTATTAAGAGACACGACGTTAGTCCTGATGACTACGAAGTTGAAAATATTATTGATGCGTGCGACCGTGTTGTATGCCCAGGGTTTATTGATCTGCACTCTCACGCTGGTCTCACGATACTCAGTGAGCCTCATCATGACCCGAAAGTAAGACAAGGTGTCACCACCGAGCTCGTAGGAATCGATGGTATTTCACATGCACCCTTTAAGAATCGACAGGAATTGGAACGATATATTTGGTTTGATTCCGGTCTCAATTGGTACCCACCCGACCCGGACTGGCTATCAACTCATGAATTGCTGAATAAATATGACGGCAACGTCGCTGTGAATATCGCTTATATTTTGGGCAATTCACCCGTTCGCATTTGGTCGATCGGATGGAATGATAGGCCAGCCAATGCACGAGAAATAGCAGATATGAAAGCCGTCGTTAGGGAATCCATGGAAGAGGGTGCATGGGGTATATCGACAGGGCTAGATTATCCACCAGGTGCGTTTGCCTCTACCGAAGAGCTTATATCACTATCCGAACAAGCCGCTTTATTAGGAGGGTTTTACCATACGCATACGAGGGCATCACTTAAGGCAAAAGGAACGTACGCACCGTGGGAAGAAGCCGTTGAGATTGGTCGTAAGTCAGGACTTCCGGTTCACCTTACTCACTATCGCCAACCAAGGCAGGGAGAGGGATCTCATCTTGGCTATCTTCGGCTTGTTGAGGATGCTAGAGATGAGGGAATTGACGTCACGTTCGACTGCTATACCTACCCGTATTCAGGAACATCGGCCACGATCGAACTCCCTTTATGGTCAAAAGATGGTGGTCCCGAACGCACGATGTCAGCGCTAGCGGACCCGGCTGATCGTGAACGAATGAAAAAAGAAATGAAATCCAGATCAGACATCAATTTTGTATGGCGTGAGAAGTGGCTACATAATTTCAGATTGTCTAAAAATGCCAAATATGATGGTAAATCTATACTTCAGATTTCTGAGATGCGTGAACAAGATCCGGCTGACGCGTTTTTTGATCTGCTGTTAGAAGAAAGACTAGGAATTAGTGAAGTTGGTACGGGTACCAATGCCGAGACTTTACCTGCTTTCGTTTCTCATCCGTCAGGGATGATTGCTTCGGACGCCATATTGTTCGGAGAATATCCCAATCCAAGAACATACGGTTGTTTTCCTGTTGTCTTGGCCGAATTTGTAAGAGCCGAAAAGCATCTAAAACTACCTGAAGCTATACGAAAAATGACATCATTCCCAGCGCAAAGGCTTGGTTTGAATGACCGGGGTATCTTGAGGGACGGATTTAAAGCTGATTTAGTAGTTTTTGATCCCGATACGGTGCGTACCGATGCGACGAAAGATGACCCCAAACACTATCCAGTCGGAATCGACTACGTAATCGTAAATGGTCAAATCGTGATTGACAGCGGGGCAAATACGGGTGCTACACCGGGCATGGCTTTGCGAAGAGGTCATTAACCCCCATTAACTGTTTCGTCTGGCGAATAACAGTGCGTGTATTTTCTAAGTTCTTAGAACCCGTCGCTTACTTCGTAGGGATTTACATAAAATGAGACTAGAATTTAACCATGTTGCAAGACTACGTTAGAAATTTTTGCATTATTGCTCACATTGATCACGGTAAATCCACATTAGCGGATCGATTGATTGAGTTGACTGAAGCCGTCTCGCAACGAAACATGACCGCGCAGCATTTAGACACGATGGATCTCGAACAGGAACGTGGCATTACCATCAAGGCACAGGCGATCAGGCTTCAATACAAATCTAGTGATGATATCGAACATCAACTCAACCTTATAGACACCCCTGGCCACGTTGATTTTTCCTATGAGGTTTC
>DBSW01000202.1 GCA_002306745.1 Dehalococcoidia bacterium UBA1332
CAAGGGCTGCTACCAAAGACCAGCCAATGGATGACACATATAAAGCAATAGCAGGGCTGTAAAGATCTGCAATTGTTCCGCCTAGCATTAATCCGAAACCCATCATCATTAGGGCAGACATTGCTAATCCCATTACTCTGCCACGCATTTCGTCAGCGACAGCTGTTTGTAATAGGGCGAAAACAGATGTCATCCATATGCCGCCTGCCGCGCCGGAAACGAATATGGCAGCCAGTGAAATAGAATAGTTTGTAGAAGCTGCAAAGACAGAGTGTCCGATAGCCATGACAAACACTGACAGAATGGACATTAGTCCTTTTTTGGGCATTCCACCAAGTAAAAAAACTGCTAACGCTGCAACTAGAGCTCCCGCTCCCCATGCACCTGATATAAACCCAAAACCACTTGCACCTACTTCCAATATGTCACGTGCGTAGATTGGTAACACTGGCTGTAAGATTCCCCAAAAAATGACTCCCATAGTCATTATCAATAACCACCGGATTCGGCTGGTGTTCCAGGAATATCTCATTCCCTGTGACATCTCCTCGAATCCTGATTTCCACCCGCCTTGAATACTTGGTGTTCTTTTGGTTTTTACACCAATAAAACCTAATGAACCGACGGTGTATATGGCGGCAATTAACCAAAAAACTGAAGCGTTTCCATAAGTAGCGACTAAGATGCCTCCAATTGCTGGACCAAGCATGTTTCCTAGATTGCTAATGGTTGTATTTAATGATTGCGCTGCTACCATTTTTTCTCGCCCAACAACATCCATAACTATTGTTTGACTTGCTGGATTACTCAACGCAAATGCTATTCCGATCAGAACTCCCGTGACCATTAGATGCCACCACTCTATGGTTCCAGAGCCGACAAGGAAGGCTACAAAGTAAGAGATCATTGCGACGAATAGGCGACCATACAGAGCCACTAGGCGTCGATCGTACCTGTCAGCGATGACTCCTCCTATGGGACTCAGAACTAGCAGTGCCATAGCTGGCATAGCGTTTACTACTCCCACTAGAAACGATGAATCTGTTAATTCAAGAACTAACCAAGACTGTCCCATGTTGCGGACTTGAAATCCCATGAAGGCAGCAGCATTCGCAATAAGCAGGAAAGGAAATCCTTGTATCGCAAAAATTTCCAAGGATGCTTTGATAGATGAGGTTTTCGGCATAGCTCAGTCGCTTGAAGCGATTTTAAGGTCTCCGTTGGTACTGTCAAAATACCCTATGAATATTTTGTCCTTTTCAGTGACCACTATGTCCGTATATGTACCTACTATGCTGTTGTTTTGTGGGTCATCTATCGTGAAAGTGCTCCAGTTTGACCATGTTTCATAGGCAGCACTGAAATAACTTGTTGCATATTTCAGTGACCCGTTAGTTGCATCGTGATATGCAATGTGAAGCGAATTTTCGGAGTCTATTGTGATGCTCGCTGCTTGGCCGACGTCACCGTAAGCATCTATTTCTTCAACGCCCCAAACCCATTTACGTGGTTTACTTTGTTGATTTAATTCAGCTGATGCATACATAAGGTCTTTATTACCAGTTTGATAATACGCGATATGCGGATTTCCTTCTGAGTCTAATGTCAGCGTTAGACTATGTTTTGTATAAACACTGTCGATTACGGTTGATTTCACCCAATCCCTGTCTTCTCCGTTTTTTGGATTAGCGCTGTGCATATGGGTTATGGCATTTGTGCCTGTTCGGTAAACCACATGTATATCGTCTGTTGCTGTGATAACTGCTTTAGCCCACTGACCCACGTTTGATTGTGGGTCGCTATCAATTACCAGAGGATCTTTCCAATTAGTCCAGTTGTTTGACCCTTGGCTTTCTGATGACTCGATATGCATCAATCTATTATCGGAGGTGTCGTAGTAAATTATGTGAACTGATCCCGCCGAATCGATCAGAATGTTCGAGTATTCACCACTGTTACCAATGGCATTTTCTATTTGTTCTACATCCCATGCTGGAGGGGGGGCGAAATTTCCGGGAGCTTCTTGCTCTCCGATGTAACCAAAGCGGTAAAGATCCCCTTGCGTTTTATGATAAAACGATCCACACACTGGTCTGCTTTCGTCTAGCTCAAAAAGTCCGCACTCAACGTGTATGTCGCCAGGTACTTTTTCGCCACCACCGTGGGAATAAATTTCTTCGGGTGTTGAATGATTTCCTGAAGCAGTGTTGTATTTCTTGTAGTAGATGTCTTTAGATTCGCCCTCTTGATACATCATGTGAATGAATCCGGGCTCTTGATAATCCATATTGATCATCTTGCCAGGGGAACTTTCTGTTTCTATCCGCTGTATGTCCCAAGTCAGATCACTAGTGGCATTACGGTCATACTCGCTTATGGTTCCAGATTTAAGTTGATTCTTGTTTTCTTCATCATGAGGATTGGTTTTACGTTCGGTTATAGTCCCAGACTGAAGTTTATTTTCAGATTCATCCTCTATTGGGTCTAATTCAGGTATTACTGAAGTTTCTCTGTCAAAATCGGGTCCACCGTTTTTCTCGTCTGACTTATTCTGTCTATCAGCAATGACACCGAAACTTGGAATCAGCGGGTCTGGTTCATAAAGGTCATTGAACCAGACCTCGATTATTCCGTCGCTACTCATCATCACATCAGTATCTCCGTCGTCGTCTAAGTCAGCAAAAATATGCTCAAGTGCTCCAAACGCACGCTCCGGACACGGGGCATTGTTTAACCTCTCTATCATCGTCACAGGTGTTTCAGGATATTCACCAAATCCGTCGTTCAGCCATGCGCATCCATTCCTATGAATATCTAGATCACCGTCAGAGTCCAGATCTGCAAAAGAAGCTCTGTCGATCCTCTGATCTTGATTTAATCCGGAGAGCTGAGTCTGTATAAATCTGACATCACTCTGCTCTAATACCAACTCGTAATCTAGGAACTGTCCGTTACCACGATTGATCATGAGCAGAATTTCACCAAAGGCACTGATTAACAGGTCTAGGTCATTATCATCATCTATATCGCCTAGATCTATAAATTTTGGATTCCAAGCCGTGTGTTCTCCGCTATTGGCCGAGCTGTAGATGGTTTTTGCAGGGAGTTCGTAAGTTTCTGTAGCGCTATTTCCGTCGAGGAATACTGATAAAGAGTTGGTTTCCGGCCAAGGGGCTGGTTGTATTTCCGTATGCACAATATTCGTTAGCATCACCACATCGTCATCGCCGTCGTTATCTAGGTCGCCCACAGCTAGGTCGATGTAAGACATGCCTTCACCTAATGGACTTGCTTTATCAAGAACATTGGGCGGGGCTTGTTCGAATGTTTCTAATTCTGTTAACTGCGATGTTTTTGTTGGTTGGTAGCTAGGGTTAGAGCGCCCGTACGCGTAAAATTGATTTTGGATATATGGGGGGTATTTATAACCGACCATTAGTTCGAGATTTTGATCGCCATCTCGGTCAACTAGTGTTAGATGACCTCCAGTGATGCAGGGATCGGCTGGTATCGATCTGCAGGCCCTATTTACCAGATCATTGTGGTAGGGATTGTCATCCTCGATGAAGAACCAACCATAATTCTTAGGAAGATAGGTGACTTGATTATCGGATTCATTCGAGATCCACCCAGTTAATGAACAGCCGTAAAAACCTTCCGCAAGCGTGGATTCTGCTGAAAGAGTTTCGTGTGAACGCCAGAATGTGTCGCCGCCATCAGCATAAGACGTGTTACAGGGTTCGTATTTGGTAACTAAATCATGTAGTCCGTCTGAATTAATATCTCCTACAGCGCTCACTTTATTATTCACCGAATTCAAGAAATGAGTTTCGGACGGTTGGAAATAACCTGCACCATTGTTCACAAGTAAGCTGCTTGGACCGGTTACGGGTGAAACACAATTGTTGGTTACGTAAACACCTGTGGGTTCAGTCGGGTCGTAATCAAAAAGATCAAAACGAACATGTTCGTCACAGCCAGTATAAATTCTTTGCCCAGAATCGAAAAAATTCGGAACGAAACCTTCGGTCTCAGTTACAAATTGAACTATGTAAGGTTCGTTTATTTCCAAACCACAAGCGTCCATAGGTATATGAAACGAGACCGTGATTCGCTCACCTCTTGAAAATTCTTGGCTAGGCGTAAATCGTATTGACCGCGTATTTGCGGCTGATGAATGGCGCGTTGTCACTGGAATATCCCCTGAAACAGCGCCGGTGACAGAAATTTGATGATCGGTGAAATCCATTAAATGATTGGAGTTGATCTCTATTTCTGAATTTTTTGGAACATTTAAGGCCAGGTTAGCTGGTTCAGATGAGAATTCATATTCGCAATAGGTTTCAGTGAGAGCTTCTGATACCTGATTTTGATTGACATCATCTATCACAGATTCCGATGAGTCAATTTGCGATTGTTGCGAACTCTGTTGGGTTTGGGTACATCCGACTAGCAGTAATATGCAGATCGTAATCGCAAATTTTGACAATGTGTTTTTTCGGTGAATGTACTGAAATTGAGCGATCATAATGATCTGTACGTTAATTTTCTCCAGATCCATTCCATAGGTCCGTAACGAAAATTATCCAACCAAATTTTGGACCAAATTAGTTGGATCGCCCATATAGCGAAAACAAAGACCACGATTTCTTTTCTAGTGAAATCTTCTTTTTGGAAAATAACCGTGAAAATTAGAACGCCTAATATGCTTTGTGATAAATAGTTTGTGAATGCCATTTTGCCGCAAGCGCGTATTCTCGAGGCGATCTTGTTAGAAATATTTTTATTCAGTAATGAAAAAATTCCAATGTACGCGAGGACTAATGGCACTATTCCCAGTTTGGCGGGCACCCATCCTATCAGTGCGATTTCAGGGTCGTACTCTGCGTATATCATCCAGGCGGTACTCGCTAAAGTGATTGGGATTCCGATAACAAGACCGAATAAAGCCATCCTTCGATAAATTTTGGTATTTAGATGGCCTTGGAGAACATTGAGTCGATATAAGACAACTCCGAGTAGCATCATGCCTAAGGCTCTACAAAATCCATCAGCGATAAAAAACAGGCCAATCATATCTCCCATTTTTTCTTTTTCTGCGAACCAGAATTTACCTAACCCTATATTCCATGTTTTGTTAGCGTTGTCGTCTGTAAGTGCCTCTATAAGATTGCCGTTGGCATCGAATAATTGTTGTAACAAGACTGAAAGTATGATCGGCGAAATCATGCATATAGCGCTTATAGCTATTAACAGACGTATTCGCCGTTTGTACAAAAAAATAACTATAGGTGCGCATATTGCATATAGGGAGAGAACATCACCTTTCCAAATAAGCAGCAAGTGGATCAGCCCAAAGATGAGTAGTAACAGGTTTCGCCAAAGACTTAAACGCCTAGGTGATGGGTGGCTACGTTTTTGAGCTGATTCAATAAATAGGACGATGCCAGCTCCAAATAGTAGTGAGAAAAGTCCCATCATTTTCTGATTGAAAAACAAATCAGAAATGACGACTATAGTCCAATCGATTGGTCCGCTATGACCTGCCGATGATGGATTAGATCCTGCTGAAAACGGAAGCCCGAAGTAAATCGAGTTGATCATCAGGATTCCTAAAATGGCTATGCCCCTGATGAAATCAAGATTTGTGATTCGTTCGGAAATATGGGTTTTGGGCTGATTCATTCAATTGATTGTACAAGTGAATGTTGGCGCTAAATAGATACTGAATCAGATCGAATACGTAGTTCAATCCTTTATTACTTAAATGAAAATATTGGGGGCGTGTCGGAGAGTACACCCCCAATCTCCATTGACCGATGAAAGGTATAGTTCCCCATCGGGTTTCCAGCGCAACTGACTTCTGGGAGCGTCCTTCAGAGCAGCGCTGAATGGCGAAATACTTGTTTGCCCGTTCGCAAAATAAAATTTCCTCTGAAACTGGGATAAAAATTTATAGTGCCGGTCAAGTATTACTTTTATTGAACACTCTTTTACAAATGTGTAGACGAGTTAATTTTTATGGCCATTTTTTTGACCATGTTGTTGAACACAAGCGCATGAATCGGGTAAAGAACGAACCAGTAAACGTGCCCAAACCAGCCCTTTGGGTTAAAAGACACAGTATGAATCAGTAATGAACCACCGTTAGACCCCTTTTGTACTTGGATATCGAAAGCTGCTTCACCTGGGAGCCGCATATCAGCGGTAAGAGTTAGTCGGTCGTTAGACACCCTGCTAACGGTCCAGAAATCTAACTGGTCGCCTTCTTTCAGTACTTCAGGTCTTCCTTTTCTCATGCCTACTCCGCCGAAGATACGATCTATAAATCCTCGAAATACCCATAGCCACGTAAGCCAGAACCAACCATATTTTCCACCGATCTGAGTAGCTATTTTGAAGGCAGTTTCGGGTTCAGCATTTACCTGTTTTATTCGTTTTTCTACAAATCGAGTACCGACTAAACCTTTTTGGGTTTGGTCATTTGGCTGAGCGTCCAAAAAACTAAACGAATTTTCTTCATCTATTAGTGTTTCTTTGATCGATTGTGTTACGCCTATTGGTTTTATGTTGAAAATCGAAGCCGTGTTATTTACAACTACGGATCTGTGAACAGCGCTTTCTACAATTCTCCGTCCGATTTTGTAATGTGCAGGTGTAATGAGTTTTAACCAGTGGCTTGAAAGCCTCGGAGTAATGACCGGTACCGGCACCATAGCTCGTTTCAGCCCGCGTACCTGACCGTAAGTTTTCATAAGATCTTGGTATCTGACTACATCCGATCCTCCGATTTCAATTATTGAATTTTTCGCTTCTATATTTAGTCCAGATATGAGGTAGTTTTTTATATCTCTGGCAGATATAGGTTGTAGTTCTTGTCTGACCCAACGGGGCGTTACCATCACCGGAAGTCGTTCGACTAATGCCCTAACAGCTTCAAACGGCATGCTACCTACGCCGATAATTACGGAAGCCCTAAATTCAATTGTGGGAACCCCTGATTCTCTGAGTATTTGCCCCACTTTATGCCGGCTTGACATGTGGGCAGAGCTCTCAATCTGGTTGTCTTGGGATAGTGCACCCAAGAAGATAATTCGCTGTACGCCTGATCGTAACGCTTCGGTTCCGAAAATCTTGGCGCTATTCGTTTCTAGTTCTTCAAAATTGTCGGATTCTCCAAGTGAGTGAACTAGGTAGTACGCGTCAGTTACGCCTTTCATTGCGTCCTTTAATGAGTCTGGATTGCCTGTATCGCCAAAGACTGCAGACGCGTTTGCTGGTAATGAATTCGCGAAAGCCTTTGGATTTCGGCTCATACATTTGACCTGAGTGAATTTCGTGGTTAGCTCTGGCAAAAGTAATTTGCCTACGTAACCGGTTGCTCCAGTCAGTAGGATCGTTCTTTTTTGCAAAGAAAATGCTCCAAATATTTATTCATTAGCGTTTGGTATACGAAATTAACGAATGTTTTTTAAAAATACTTCTGCTTTCTTATATATTGATCTTGATTTTTCGAATGAATCAAGTGCGTTACGTCGTGCTTCGTAATGATCGATGATCGGAAATGTTGTTTTATGTGTTTTCGGTAGATAATTGATTTGGATCGGGGTTTTCCATGGCTCATGTATCACTTTGTCTGGCGATCGGTTTAGTTCAGGGATCCAGGTTCTTACGTATTCTCCTTTTGGGTCAAACTTTTTTCCTTGAAGAATCGGATTGAAAACACGGAAATAAGGTGCTGCGTCAAGGCCAGTACCAGCTGTCCATTGCCAGCCACCAACATTTGCAGCGGTTTCAATATCTACTAGGTGTTTTCCGAACCAATTAGCACCCTCTCGCCAATCTATTAATAAGTCTTTGACTAGAAATGATGCAACGATCATCCTTAAACGATTGTGAATCCACCCTTCCTGTTTTAGTTGCCTCATGGCAGCATCAACTATTGGATATCCAGTAAATCCTTCCTGCCATGAATACAGCGCTTTTTCGGATGAATTCCACTCTATTAGCTCAAGGTCAGGTCTCAGCGTGGTTGTCACACTCTCTGGAAAATGAAAAAGCGATGCTTGGAAAAACTCTCTCCAAATAAGTTCATTTAGCCATATATTGATCGATTTACGCTCAGAGTCTTTTAGTTCTTTATCTGACTCCATAGTGCTGACTTCTTGAAAAATTGATTCAACAGAAATCATCCCTAAATTAATGAAAGGTGATAGGTGCGATGTTGTCTGATAATCAACTCTGGATCTTTTTGAACCGTAATTTAGCAATTTTCCTTCGCTGCTCAGGAACTTATGAAAAAGCTCCTTAGCTTTTTTCGCTCCCGTTACCAAAGTTGTTGTTTTTGGGTGTCTAGTATCAGAATCGAATGCTTTCCTATGCACGAATCTGATCGCTTTCAAATCTGTTATAGGCACTTTAGGTCGAGGTAATGATTCCCATTTCTTACGAAATTGGGAGTAGACCTTGAAGGCATGATTTGAATCACGGGTAACTTCTGAAGGATGGAATATCGTCAATCCCCTTATGACTTTTAATTCGACTAGGGGGTTGAGTTGTTTCATTAATTCTAGAAAAGGAGGGGAGTAATCTTCTTCAACAAAAACTGGAGCCCTCAGTAGTTTAGAAAATGCAGAAATGATTGTTACTGGATCACCAATTTTGACTAATAAGCCTGAATTTAATTTCTCTAATTCAGCGTCCAGTCCATTCAATCCACTTAGCAAGAAATTATTGAATTTTTTGTTGATTCCATTATCGGCGGTTTCTTGTATCACGAATAACGGGATCACAGTGCCACCTGTTTCAGCAGCACTCATGAGAGTGCGATTATTTTCTAGCCGCAAATCGCGTCTTACAAGCCAGATCACATAGTTTGGATTTTGTTCCATTGGTAGTCACCGTGTGTCCAATTTTTGATCGAATTCGACATCTAATCGTTGTGCAGTTTCCGATGTAAGGCTTTTGATGCCATTCCGATTAGTGAAGAAGTAATTATTAATTTTGAGTTATCTATTTGTATGAGTGAGAATGATAATGTAGTATATACTAAACAAAATATTAATAATGATGAATTAATACATCAATAATAACTGTTTTGTTCACATGTAAATTGTGCATCTTTTAGTAACTCAATATGTCGAGTGGATTGACTGTTCACTTGACAGGTAAGCCGACAATTGAACTTATGGCTAACAGCAAATACTAGAAGAGTTTCAAAAATTAAATCAGTAGAAAAAGGAAAATGAGAAATGCCTCGTTTCAAAGCGTTTACATGGCTGTATTTAATAGCGGCCTTTGTTTCTTTCCTTGTGTCCGTAGCACTGTGGTTTTTTGCAGAGGATTCAAAGCTCGAAGCAATTTTTGTTGGTATTTGGGTCCCGTCGATACTAAGTCTCGGCAATAGTTTGGAAAGGAACCTCGAGGAATGAGTACGCCAGTTGTAGTCTCTGCGGTATTTTTTGTTGTCCTGATTATGATGATTGGGTGCGCAATAACGTACGTTTCACTGGAACGTGAAACGGCTCGTGGCAAACGTTCCTGAGACCATGAAGGATAGTGCTAACGACAGGCGATGATGTGCTCAGCAATTTTTATATAAATGCTTGCCAATGTTCGGGGACTATCGGAGTTGCCGTGGATCCAAGCATTTCCTGGGTTAGCCACTTTTCAGCGAATAATCCGTCTTTGAAGCTAGATTGCTCAGATTCGTGAATTGTCACTTCTCCGGCGATATGTTCGTACATCTCTGCAAGGACTTTCGGTCCATATATTCCTTCACTATCATCTGCCCGTACTAATGTTTTTGCTGTGATATATGGAGCGTGCCATCTGAGGTTGTACATATCTAATATTTCATTTACTTGGCTTGTACGTTCTGGATGCAATCTGAGATAGTCGCTGAACTCAGCCAGTGGATAGCTTGTAGTTTTAGTTGAATTTTTGATGGTGTCAAACAGATATGCTGGTTGTGTTATTACGTGTGTGATTTGTTTACGACGTGCAGCAACTAAAAGCGCGTTGTCGTTGCCCCAAGCACTGATTCTGTCTTTGTCAACTTCTGGCCTAGTAATCATGTATTCCAAGCCACGTATGGTGTCTGCAGCTATCCCTCGGTATACGTATGATTCTGCACTTTCCAATCCGTCTGTCAGTTGTCCTGGATACATTGCTGCATATGGCCGATCAGAGTTTCGCATTCCGCGGCAGGCGAGTGAGAACGTTACATAATGTTCACGCACAGCTACTGCGGTGCCTTGCGGTATGATCTCATGGACGCTACCGTTTTTTGGTACATAGTAAATCGCCGGTAGTATTTCGTCAGTTTTCGGAATACTTAGGTAGCCAAATAAACGATAAGGTCCGACACTGGTAATTCGCACTCCATACAGATCGTATTTATCAGTCGAGCGCATTGGAATATGCTCAGCCTCAGCTGCGATAGGTATGTGTGCTAAATCATCGTCTATCTTGTCCCAAAAACTTTTGAATCCAGAAGGAGCTTTCTCGACCATATTGCTATCTAACTCCTTTTAGATGGGTTTCAAAAAAATTGTCAATTATTGCATCATGTACATACCTGCCTGCTTCGTGACCATGTCCGTCGTATTCGTATAAAACCTTATCTTCGCTGGCAATTGCATTGAACAACGCGAAACCAGTTTCCGGTGGTACTACGTTATCTTGCAATCCCACGTTGAGAATCACAGGACATTTGATTTTCTCTGCAAACGAGATCCCGTCGAAGTAAGCAAGCGTTTGTGCTACTTGATCGCGTCTATCTGGATAAATGTTTAAGTAATCGTTGATTTCATGGAAAGGATATGTGTGGGTAAGTTCTATTGCATCCATATAGCCGCATAGATAGGGAGCGCTGATCGATACTGCCGATATTTCGCTCCTCATAGCAGCGATAGTAGTCGCAAGGGCTCCACCTTGGCTTCCACCCACAGCACCAATTCGATCAGAGTCAACTTCAGGTCGGCTAAGTAGGAAATCAACGCTGCGCCATGCGTCCACATAAAATCCCCTGTATGAGTAGGAGTTTTTATCAATTATGTTGTAGGTGAGCAGTCCGGGATAACCTGGGTCAAATTGTGATCGGCTTCTGACTTTCCCTCTTGGATTTACAGAGATACAGGCGTAACCCTTTGCAGCCCAATCTCTAGGTATTGGTGGGTCGCTTTGGTAACCTGGAAGTTGCACCATCGCGGGTAACTTGCCGTTGGGATTTTTTGGTAACGAATACCATGCTGATATGCGAACTTGGTCAATACTGGTGAAAAAAACTTGATAGACGTCCACGTCTTCATTTGATCTAAGTGGATCTTTTTCCATTACCGGGTCGAGATCGACACACGCGACGTCTGTTAGGACTCCCTCCCAGAAATCATCAAAATCATCTGGTTTTACCACCATGCAGCGGTAGTTTCTATCGATAGTCATCTAATTCAAGTTCCAAGAGTTAAGGTAATTTTGGATTACGTTAGTACTTCAGCCAATCTTTCTGATAACAGGAGATTTTCACCTTGCTGTAGGTTTATTGGGTTAACTGACAAGCTATCTTCATTAGCGTCATATGTCATGAACACCCTCGGTTCACCATCGAGAAGTTTCTGGAGTAATTTTTGTGGGTCTCGCCCAACTCTGTTCGAATTCAATCCAATAACCAGAGTTGGTACGTGATATTTGCTTTCCGTAAGTTTTATATCAATGTCAATATTTTCTATTTTTTTGAGGTTGTTGTGTATCGGCGCTAATGTCTCTCTGTATTGCGTAAATAGCTGGTCATCATCTGTTTCCATGAATAATTTTAGTGCCACATAAAGTCCTACCATTTCGTCCTTAGTGACTTTTTGTGGTCTACCGATCGAGTGATTAGGCGCAGTGTTTAAGGCAGCAGCTTCTACAAGATCTTTTCGTCCAAAAAGTAGACCTGTGCCCTGAGGACCTCGAATGTACTTTCCACCAGAAAAAGTCACTAGATCTGCTCCTTCTTCGATAAATCTGCGAAGGTTAGATTTTGGCGGCAACATGGCTGCTGCATCCACAATCACCGGGACTCCTTTTGAGTGTGCTACCTCTGCAACCTCGCGTAACGAAAGACCGTTTGTAAGTACACCCGGTCCGAAAAGGTACGCGACGGCGGCGGTATTTTCGTTTATTGCAAGGTCAAGCTCTTCACGCAGGCAGCCGTTTACAGAACCAGCCTCGTTGAACTTGACGCCAGCGAACGTATACATGTCACTATATCCGCCGCGATGGATTTTTTGAATGGCGAGTTCGTTTTTCATGCCCGTTGTATTGGGTAATTGGCGCACAAAGCCGACGTTTTTTCCAGTCATACAGGCTGCTATAGACAGAACAACACCGCCAGCTGCTCCACTGACTACAAGACCAGCCTCTGCCCCTGTAACTTCAGCGATATATTCACCAACCTTTTCGTTGAGTTCTGTAAGGCTTACGAAACTAGTCGAAGCTATCGCCATTGCGTCGACAACTTCTGGTCTAGGCTTCGATCCTCCAAAGGAAGTTATCGTTCCCGCGGCGTGGATAACTGGCTTGACACCTAGCTCATCGTAAACAGGGTTAGAGGTTGTCATTTAGGTACCGTCCCTCAATATTTAGACTGCTTTAATTCCGTTACCGGACATAATTCCGGTACATTTTGAATTTTGAACCACTAATTTTCCGTTAACCAACACATGTGGTATACCGATGGGATGCATCATTGGGTCTTCGAAGGAAGAT
>DBSW01000001.1 GCA_002306745.1 Dehalococcoidia bacterium UBA1332
TTTACAATGTGGAATTTGTACTCCCGGCTTTATTATCGCCGCGAAAAATCTACTGGAGAAAAACCCAAATCCCACAGAAGAACAAGCAAGGTATTGGCTAGCTGGGAACTTGTGTCGTTGCACTGGTTACGACAAAATAATCAAAGCTGTGTTAAAAGCTGCTGAAGAAATGAGAGGTTAAAAGATATGACTTTGCATGATGGTAATGGACACAACGGTAATGGACATAATGGCAATGGAGCCTCCAACGGATATAAATACGTGGGAACTAGGCCCGTTAGACCAGACGGTGTTGATAAGGTTACAGGTAGAGCCAACTTCGGAGCTGATATTAGCCTGAATGGCATGATATACGGCAGTGTTGTCAGGAGTCCCCATGCCCACGGAAAAATAAAAAAGATAAACTTTGATAAAGCCCTCAAATTAAAAGGAGTAAAAGCTGTAATCTCGGGCCACGATTTTCCAACTTTGAAACCTTCAGACAAGCTCCCCGGAGTAGCACCACTAAGTTTTTACGATATGTCCCGAAATGTTATTGCTAGGGACAAAGTTCTATATGATGGCCACGCTGTAGCTGCAATTGCTGCAACTAGCCAAGCAATCGCTGACAAAGCAGCCAAACTCGTCGAAATAGAATATAAAGTCTTAAAGCCGGTTATGAACGCGGCAGATGCAATGAAAGTAAATGCCCCGTTACTCCATGCTGATCTCTTTACTGAAGGCGTAGATCCTAAACCAACTACCGCCTCAAACATTGCGAAACGGGCCGAACTAAGACTAGGAGACCCGGAGTCAGCTATGGATACCGCTGACGTTTTGGTCGAAGGAAACTACTCCACCGAGACCGTACATCAGGGTTATATCGAACCCCACGCTTGCGCCGCTAATTTCGCTCAGGACGGTTCAGTAAGTATTTGGGCATCGAGTCAAGGCGCCTTTATGATTCGTGCCTACACAGCCCGTCTATGTGGTATGAGTACATCGAAGATAAAGGTAATACCTGCTGAAATTGGTGGAGGTTTTGGTGGTAAAACCACGGTATACCTGGAACCGCTAGCCTTGATGTTAGCTAAGAAATCAGGAAGACCGGTCAAAATGACAATGAGCAGAACCGAGGTTATGCGTGCGACTGGCCCAACTTCAGGAGGTACCGCTCACGTAAAAATCGGAGCCAATAAAGATGGCACTTTAGTAGCCGGCATCCTGGAACTAAAATACGAGGCTGGAGCGTTTCCTGGCTCTCCAGTAGCCCTTGGATGTATGACGGGATTTGCGCCCTATAACTTAAAAGACGTGGCCTGCTTAGGATGGGACGTGGTCGTAAACCGTCCAAAAGCAGCAGCCTACAGAGCTCCTGGAGCGCCTGTTGCGGCCTACGCCGTTGAATCCGCTATAGACGAATTAGCATCAAAATTAAAAATGGACCCCCTTGAGCTCAGAAAGAAAAACGCTTCCAAAAAAGGTACCAAAACCGTCTACGGAGTCGAGTTCGACCGAATCGGTAATGAAGAATGCTTGCATGCCGCACAAGAGACCGAACATTATAAGTCTCCATTAGGACAAAATCAGGGCCGCGGCGTTGCGTCGGGTTTCTGGTTCAATATCGGTGGTACCTCTAGTGCAGAAGTGATGATCAACGAAGATGGCACAGTAATAGTAGCCACGGGCAGCCCTGACATAGGTGGGTCACGAGCCTCCATGGCATTGATGGCGGCTGAAGTGCTAGGTGTGGACGTATCCAGGATAAAACCGCTGGTTGCCGATACCGAATCGGTACCCTATTCAGACCTAACTGGTGGAAGTCGAGTAACTTTTGCCACCGGGAAAGCGGTAATAGATGCCGCAGAAGATGCAATCAAAGACATGAAACGCCGGGCGGCCAAGGTCTGGAAAGTAGATTTTGACCAAGTAGATTGGGAGAATGGATCGGCTATTTGTATCGAGAATGATGAGATAAAACCAATGTCCGTCGCAGATATCGCTCAAATTGCTGGCAAGACCGGAGGGGCAATAAGCGGAAAAGCAAATATCAATGTAACCAAAGGAGCAGGTCCAGGCTTCGCTACCCACATATGCGACGTAGAGGTCGATCCAGAAACAGGTCGAGTCACTGTTTTAAAATACACTGCTATTCAGGACGTAGGGACCGCGATTCACCCAAGCTACGTAGAGGGTCAGCTACAAGGTGGAGCAGCCCAAGGGATCGGATGGGCACTGAATGAAGAATATGTTTATAACAAAGATGGAAAACTGTTAAACACTGGATTCCTAGACTATCGAGTGCCAGTAGCCTCTGACTTGCCGATGATTGATACAGTTCTAGTAGAAGTTCCAAATTCGGGGCATCCTTTTGGAGTTCGCGGGGTTGGTGAAGCACCAATTGTTCCTCCTCTAGGAGCTGTTGCAAATGCTGTCTCTAACGCTATTGGAAAACGTATGACGAGCCTTCCGATGTCGCCTGCCAAAATCCTGCAAAAAATTGATGCTGGATGATAAGCTGATTTTAGTATGGCTAAAGTTGAAATTCCGATTGAGGT
>DBSW01000089.1 GCA_002306745.1 Dehalococcoidia bacterium UBA1332
ATCGGGACTGCTTGATCTTCTTCTTGTTGAAGTAATAAGCATCAGGGATGGCTATAACACCAGGCTGTGCGTTCTGGTCATAAATGTAGCCGAGGTACTCGTTAGCTGTAGCTGTTGCAGATGCTTGATCTGGAGCCTCAGCCATTCGCTTGTAAAGGTCCAGGACAACCGGTGACTCGAAACTGCTGCTGACGGTTTACGTGTAGATAAAATCAGCTGACTTGACGGCGCACTATGTTCTGGTTGAAGTCTATGATGTTATCTACAACCATGTTAAGCGACACGTTTAGCGCCTCGCTTGTATTGGACGCTATGTGGGGAGTTAGGATGACATTTGGTAATTTTGACAATAGCGAGTTGTTGTTAAGTGGCTCATTATCGAAAACATCTAGCGCTGCACCTGCGATCGTCTCGTTTGCCAATGCCTCCGAGAGTGCTCGTGTGTCGACAAGCTGCCCGCGTGCAGTGTTGATGAATAGCGCGGTTGGTTTCATTTGCGCAAACTCCGGTGCTCCGAACATCCTTCTGGTCCGATCATTAAGGCGAGCATGAACAGATATTGCATCCGAGTTTGATAGCAAGTCGGCGAAACCAACTTCCGCCCAACCATTGCTTTCATTACTGACATTGTTGTCGCTATCTTCACTGATAGAACTCATGATGATTCTCATACCGATGCCCTCAGCGATTCTCGCCATTCGCATCCCAACGGCTCCTGTCCCGACGACTCCTAACGTTTTGCCTGAGAGTTGAGTCAATTGTCCTCCTGGCCACTCACCTTCTCTAACCCTTAAATCAAGCTGGGGTATTTTTCGCGCTAGTGCCATCAGTAGCGCAAGAGAATGCTCTGCGACAGCTATCGTTGCTGTGTTAGGAGTGCTTGTTACTACGACACCAAGTCGTCTAGCGGAGTCCAGGGCGATGTGGTCAGTTGCGGTTCCCCATATAGCAATATGTCTAAGATGTTCGGAGGCTTTTTCAATAACTGAATGCGTGATGCGGGTGGAGCTTCTTGCAATAATCAATGTATGTGCATCGGTGATTCGTTGTTGCAGCTCGTATTGACTTCTTGCCCGTTGATTAAATGCAATGACTTCAAACTCATTTAGCCTGCTTAGGCGAGCCATAGCCGCCGAGTCTGAGAATACCGGCGGATCATCGTCAGGAACCACTACGCGTATTGGTTTTTTTATAGATTCAGACATTGTTATGGTGAGAACCTTTTAACCTCGTTAACAGGTGTGTTGAGTAGTTGCCTATTCAGCATATACCTATCTATTTTCGCTTAGGTTCTTGCATCGAAGCTTAATTTATATGTGGTGTTACGCTTAAATTCCTTCACATACACTATTGCGGATCAAGATTTTCCTACGCAAATTATATGGTGGTAGCTAAATGACACGTGTACGCGTGATGTATTGGAAAGAAATACCGGTTCAAGTTCAGGCTGAGGGTCAAACTGGAAGAGTATCACGGCAACTCAGCGAGCGATTTCAGAAAGCTGTTGATGCGATTGCAATGAAGGACGGTAGTGTAGGGACCGACGAATATTTGGATGGTTGGGGTTTTGGCCCTTATACAGAGGTCCAAGGTGAACCTGAATATGAAGCAAGACTTTTAGCAGACCGACTCGAACACATGCCTCACGATTTTGTGCGGCGCATAGCTGATATGCACGATAGTGGTGCAAGAATTACAGAACCTGGATCTATCGATCACTGGGCTGTTGGTTGAACAAAACTGAGCCAATGTATATTGGTTTATCGAAACGGAAAACTAGCTGATTTTTATGGAGTAATAGTTGACATTAAACACTGCACATCTTGGAATTTTGGAACGACTTGCTACTGGTGAAATTTTGATTTTCGATGGTGCGACCGGGACCTACTTGCAACAACATGGTCTAGAGCCAGGAGGGTCGCCCGAGTTAATGAACGCCGATAATCCTGACTTGATACAGCAGATGGCACGTCACTACTTTGAAGCCGGTTCCGACATCGTATTAACTAACTCATTTGGTGGAAATAAATTCATGTTGGAACGATATGGTGTTGGTGAACGTTTGTATGAACTGAATAAGCTGTCTGCAGAGCATGCGAAAGCCGTAGCACCTGATGGCAAATATGTGGCTGGTTCTATCGGTCCTACAGGTGAGTTTATCGAGCCGCTAGGTGATGTTACCGAAGATGAAATGTATGACACTTTTAGTGAAATGTCCAAAGCTTTCGAGTCTGGTGGGGCAGATGCAGTAATGATTGAGACTCAACTTTCTCTCGATGAAGCAATGATCGCTATAAGAGCCGCTAAAGAAAATACCGATCTCGTGGTTATGTCTACTATGGTTTTTGACAAAGGGCCTCGGGGTTATTTCACTATGATGGGTACAACGCCTGAACAGGCTGTGGAAGGTTTACAAGATGCTGGTGCAGACATAGTTGGTACAAACTGCGGAAACGGTATTGAAAGGATGATAGAGATAGCGAAACGTATGCGCTCAGTGACAGATAAATACCTTGTTGTTCAGTCTAATGCTGGATTGCCCGTCATAAAGAATGGTGAAACACACTATCTTGAATCGCCAGAGTTTATGGCCAAACACTTCAACGAACTGGCTCAATTACCAATAAACATACTGGGTGGTTGTTGTGGCACAACCGACGATCATATCCGTGCCCTTGTAAAATGTGTACGTAAATAAATGGCTATATAAAGTGAAGAAGTAGACGAGGTAAAAAATGTCTAGAATTGCTAATCAAGTGTCAATTTTTGACCGAGTCAAGGATCTAGGACATTGCATTGAACTGGTTTCGATGGACCCGCATTTTCATAATATTTCAATCGGTCTGTTTATTAAAATGGGTCATTTAAAGATATGGAGTTACAGTAAACTAGAAGGAGTTGAAGATAGGATCGAGCAAATTCGTGATCGTTGTGTGCTTCTTGGCGATGTTGATCCAGTGGCTGGCACTGCCAATCAATTGAAACTCAAGTCGGATCTGGTACTGGATAGAGCTCTTAAATTTATGTTCATAGCCGCGGTTGAAAAAGATCCGGAAGCCGATCTTCCGACAGGCAAAATATCCGCTCCTGATACTAAGACGAAGTTAACTTTTGTTATTGATGGTTCTGAACAGGATGGGCGATATATTTATAAAGTTTCCGCCGAAGGAGACTCAGATCGTTCAGTGATGCGCATTCGAGCAGCAGTTGGTGGATTTATTCGTTATGCAGACTGTGTACGCATTGATAAAGATAAGTTTGCGTTTCCTGACGGTCGAAGATATGACAAATTCGCTCGCCTTATTCTCCCATTGGCTAGAAACATTAGCGCTGTGGAGGCACAATTGGAACAAGCGGATATCGCCGGTCAAATGAACACGCAAACACTCGGATTTGCCCAAAGCTAGATCGCAGGAAGTATTCATGTCCGAAATTATCAACAAAATGACATCAAAAGAGCGGGTAATGGCAGCTCTTGCTGATAAGCCAGTAGATCGACCTCCTGTTTGCACCCCGACTAATGTTGCAACCGTTGAGTTGATGGATCTAGTTGATGCTCCATTTCCAGAGGCTAATCGTGATGGTGAAATGAATGCCAGGCTTGCAGCTACCGCCTACACCGAACTAGGTTTTGACACTATTGCCCCATATTTCACCATTATTCAAGAATCTTCCGCGCTTGGATGTGATATGCAGTGGGAGCAAAAAGACAATTGGCCAACAGTGAGGATGTCGAACCCCATTTGGAAAAACTCTTCTGACGTACGAGTGCCAGAAGGTTTCTTAGAACACAAAGACACAAGAGCGATCACGGACTCCATCAAAATTCTCAAACAACAGTTTGGTGAAGATGTCGCCATCGTAGGTAAGACAATGGGTCCATGGACATTGGCCTATCATGTTTTCGGCGTTGAACCGTTCCTACTGGGTACGGTTGATGATCCGGCTGAGACCGTTAAAGCGCTCGAGGCACTGAAAGAAATCACAATACTTTATGGTCAGGCTCAAATTGATGCAGGAGCGGATGTTTTAACTGTCCCAGATCACGCTACAGGTGATCTCGTCAGCGGGGAGTACTACCGGCGGTTTTTAATGGAGATGCATCAGGAAATTGAATAGGAATTGCCGGTTCCTCT
>DBSW01000168.1 GCA_002306745.1 Dehalococcoidia bacterium UBA1332
GTGATGTGTCGAACCTGACGAAGTCTTGATCTGCGCGATTTCCTATGTAGAGGTCTAACCATCCGTCGTTATCTAAGTCACCACATGCGATACTTGCCGCAGATCGCATATTTACATGTTCCCTGAAAGCTCTGGTGGTGATATCGGTGAAAGTTCCGTCACCATTATTGTGATACAAGCGGTCTTGCACCACAGTTACAAGTGATGGGTTTTGAGCTACTGAGCGATAGTCGAGTTTATCGCCAATTCGACCTTGGGCTCCAATGTATAGGTCTTGAAAACCATCATTGTCTACGTCGCACGCTGCGACAGCGGTCGAATTATGTAATGGTGCGTCAACACCGGCAGCAACAGCGATCTCTGTGAAATTTTCATCACCATCGTTGCGGAATAATTTATTTGACCCTCCGCGAGTGATCTGGAATATCGCCGTTGACTCAGCTGCTGTGACGTAGAAATCTAGATCTCCATCCCGGTCGAAATCGAAGATCGCCACCCCAGGGTAACGGTTTTCAATTAGACCGTCTGTGCCTAGTACAGAAGCTACGTTCCGGAAGGGAGCAAATTCGTTTTCTCCTGGGACACCGTCAAAAACATTAGGGTAATGCTCTCGATTGATTGGATCGCTTGTTGATTCTAAGAATAATTCTTCAACCGTTCTTTGTTCTGATATTTTTGCGACTCTAGCGCTCAGGCCAGCGTCTTCCCAAAAGTAGTTACCACCTAATATAACGAGCAAACCACCTAGTGCACCGACCGCCCATGTAGCAACAATGAATGTCGTAAGTGCTTTTCGCGGCATTAATTTTGAGAGACCCCAAAAAGTAACCGGTCCTCCAGCTGCTGCAGCGAATAGTAAGGTAGCTGCTGGTGCTGTTCCCATTCCAAGTAACAACAGCAGTGCTACGAGTGGAATTTCAAACAGCAGAGGTACGTTTATTAAAACACCGAATGTTGCGGCGATTACTACACCTTTTATATCGTTTCCTAAATAGGTAGCAATCACCTCTGGAGACAACCATTGAATTGCCAGCCCACTAGCAAAACCAGCGATAATCATGATTGGTGAAAGGCGTACAGCGTAACCAATACTTGCTTTTGCCCAATGCCGGAAAGCGGGTGTCAGAACTTCACCCCACCCAGCATTGTCCGTTGGATCACGATAGTTGTCTGGAATTTCGACCGACTTGACTCTGTCGCGTCGCACACTGAATACCACGATTGGGCCTATTATTAATGCCCCGACAATAGCAAGTAACAATCGGCTGAATCCAAGGATGGGGCTGAAAACAAAAAACACCATCGCTAAAGCAGGTATGTTTAAAGTAGTTGAGCCTTGAACCATAGCTATTGCGCCTTCAATACTTGCGCGTTTGTGAAACGCTGAAGACACAGGGACTATGCATGCAGAGCAAAGATTCATCACTCCACCCGCAACGGTTCCTTGAACAGTCCTTCTGAAAACTCCTGCTGTTGGAAGACCTTTACCAACAGATTTAGAGAACAAGAATGCTTCCGCTAAACCTGCAGTTACGAATGCGAATGTCATACCGACGGTAACCAGACGCAGGTAGCTAACTGAGAAACTAATCCATCGAGAAGTGAAACTGACTCCTGCTTCTCTTTCAATACAAAGCCCTTGGAAACATTGACTGCCTGGTGTCTGAACTGCATCAAGATCTTCACCAACTATGCCAATTTTTGGGATACGGTTGAAAGTTAGAAATAATCCTAAAATTATCAGGAGTAAAATTATCCCAACAGCTAGGCGTTTTCTATCAGCGGTTGCAAACATTATTACCTGCGGAACCTGTTTCGCAACCGGCTTGCAAAATCTGATTCACCGTCGGGTGCAGGAATTATGACCCAGATCACGAACAAAACGCCAAAAACAACGCTTGGGAGAGCAGCTTCTAACCACCAATCAGGCATGTTCTTAAAATCGCTCCATTATGAATTCATTGCGTTTCGCTAGGGGGCCGTTTCAAAGACACATATTAGGTTACTAACGATAACCTGAAATTTTGTTTGTGCTTAGAACGATTTATGACTGCTTTTTAAGGATCGTGAACTGTCAACACTAATTTGTGGTCATAATGTCACTTCACACTAAATGGGCAGTGACATTAAATAGGGCAACAGAATTTTAGCCTTCCATTAGTCTGGTAATGTCCAATTGAAGTTGATCCAAATACAGCGGATATGGATTCCGTTGATAATCGAACGCTTCTTGGCCGCCCTCATCCATGTACCAAGCAAAGTGCCCCTGCACATCTTGGTAAATTGCTTCCGCTGGATCGACTTCGATCATGTTGAAATAGTCAGCCACGTACTGAGCGCCAGTCATTCTCCAAGTTGGTCCACCGCTTACATTGATGACTCGATTATTTTCGATAGATTGACTAGTAACTCCTGCGACGATGGCGTTGACGGCATCATCTCTGTGTATGAATTCGATTTTTTGATTTGGCCGGAATGGCCATCTTGTTGGTGGTTCTTGAAAGACTGGAATAGCAACCCCGGAAATTCTGAGTACGCAATAATCTAAATCGCTGCGGATCACGATCTGCTCTGAATCTGCCTTGGTTTTAGCGTAGTTATCGTCTGGGTTATATGGGTCTGACACTCTCACCTCTTGGTCGATGGCCGGGACCCCATAGACGCTTACTGAGGAACTAAAGACGAATCTTGCGTTAGGAGCTATTAGATCGACTGCTTCCACTAATACTCGCGTACCTTCTACGTTCACTTTTCTAGCGAGATCTATTTTTTCGTCGGCAGTGGGGGGTAATATCGCTGCAAGGTGTATAACAGCGTCAACACCTTTAACTGCCTTTCTGTTGTCTTCAACTGATGTTAAATCACCACATACAGCTGTCACATTATCTGGCATATCCATGAAGTTTGCTGAAGGTAGATCGAAGGCTCTGACACTGTGCTTGTTAGCAGCCAGTTGACTGCAAACCAGCCGCCCCATACTGCCGGCGCTTCCGGTAACTAAAACTGTCGCCATTTAGGTCAACACAGTTCCTGGTGCATCGGCTTTGCCCTCGATTTGCGTTACTAGATCTTCTACTGCGCTGGTGTCTGCATTGACCGATAGTGATGAGCTTGCCTTTTTGACTTTGTTTGCTAGTGGCACTCCAGCTAACGACGTGAAAAAGAATTTTTCGCGTTGTGCCTTTAGTCGATCTGCTAATTCCGTTTCTCCAGCTGCGTTTAGGGAACTGATTGCTTCGTCGAGCATATCTTGAGCTCTAGCCATATGTTTTTACTCTCCTGATTAATCCTTGCTGATTAGTGATCATGTGAACTTGAATGAATTCGTGTACCTTCTTCTCCAGGGTGCCAGTCATTGGTAGATTGGCTGTGACCATTTGGGCCGTGACTGGTGCCATCGCCGTGATAAGCGGCATGCTGATGAGTCCCAACTTTGGGGCCATCATGTGGCTTGACGGCTTCGATATCCACATCTGATAGACGATCGTAGCCATGTCCTTCATGCCGATCAAAT
>DBSW01000073.1 GCA_002306745.1 Dehalococcoidia bacterium UBA1332
TCATGCCATGCTTCTGGCGGTGCATCAGGGCTGGGTAGTTCATCCTGATTTAAATGAAAGGCAGATAATTCGACTCCAGGAAGCACTGCTGCTGAAATGGCTATACCTGGTCGACGTTCGACTTCTTGTCCTCCTCCTATTACCCCTGCGGCTGAGCAGCCAATTAGCACTTTTGCTCCCAGAGCTTCAGCAAGTACTTCCGGTGCGGTGAAATACGAAGGGCGGTGGTGTGAAGATATGAAAATTACGGCTAGATCAGGATTTGCCCCATCTAGTTTCGCCAGAATTTGCTCAGATGCCTCGTGGACCGCTTCAGTAAAAGATGCCGCATCCGATATGGCAGAACTCCATTGCACGTTTCTGTTACTCCTGCAGCCACTTCGAAATATTCGATAGTGGTAACTCCAACCGCTCCAGGCATTTATTCGGCCAATGTGGAGCTAGATTTCTCTACAAGCTTGGCAGAACTGCAGCAGCGGCAGCGATAGTTTTTTCTATGTCGTCGTCAGAATGAGCTGAGCAAAGATGGATTCGGCCATTGGATGACAGACGTATTCCTTGCTGCAGCATCGCGTAGGCGAACCGCTGGTATTTGTCGTCATCGCAATTACGAGCGTGGTCTCGCCAGTTATTTATTTCTTGTTTGGTAGTGAACGATATCGCGAATACGGATCCGACGCCTTGTACATGTAAATCAGACTCTAGCGATTTTGCGACATCCCGCAATCCCTCCATCAAGCGTAGGCCTTTAGCATTCAACTCGGCATAGAACGCATCCCCTTGCGTTTGTATATGTTTGAGTGATGCGTAAGTGGCAGAAATTGACATTACGTTTGAGTTGAAACTTCCACCGTGGTACACGGTCCCATCACCAATGAGATCCATTATCTCTCGTCTTCCAGCGATCATCGCAATCGGGAAACCCCCAGCCATTGATTTAGCATAGGTTGCGAGATCTGGTGTTACTCCTAAATACTCCTGGGCTCCACCTTTAGCGATACGGAAACCGGTAATGACCTCATCGAAAGCAAGCAGAGAACCATTTTCCTTACAGAGCTTTTGTACAGCATCCAAAAACTCTGAGTTGGGCAAAATACAATTGGTGTTTGCCAGAATGGGTTCCATTATTACGCCGGCGATTTCGGGCCCATGTTTTTTAAAGGCTTTTTCTAGTAGTTTAGCGTCGTTCCATTGGCAGATTACTAGTCCTTCAGCGGTCGCTTGATCCATTCCTGAAGATTCACCTACCGGAACAGGAGAATCTTCAGGTCCTGCTTCAGCAATCGAAGGGTGAACACTCCAGTTCACCGAATCCATCCATCCGTGATAATGCCCCTCGAACTTTAGAATTTTTTTACGATCAGTAAATCCACGCATTGTCCTGAGCAGCAGTTGATCAATCTCAGTTCCAGATGACGCAAATCTCACTGTTGCGTCTTCCATTGGGATCATCTCGAGAACCATTTCTGCGACTTCTAGCTCTTGTTCGAATTGAGCTGCGAATACGTAGCCGTTTTCCATATCTTGGCTGACTTGCTCGTTGATAAAGTCAGGGGAGTGACCGAAAAGATTAGGGCCCATTCCCTGAATGTAATCGATGTACTCATTCCCATCTGTATCCCACATCTTTGAGCCCTTGGCGTGAGTGAAGAATAGGGGCGTATCTGCGGGTTCGTTGACGCGTATTTGACTTGATACCCCACCGGCTATTAGTTCTTTAGCCTTATCGAAAAGACGGGCAGAGCGTTTGTGATTCATTTGGATATGACCTTTTTGAAAATTCTCTCTTTCGAGGATGGATCGATAATGCTACCGCCAAGGGAAGGCAATTGATATGTCCTGTTTATAAGATTTTTTGTTAAAGGGATTTTCTATTCAGGCTCGTGATCTCTAATAGTGGTTGGTGGTGATTGTAAGAACTTTTGAATTGCTGATTTTAATTCGAAGACTGAAGTGACATCTGCATGTGGAATCTCATTCCAAGATCGAGGTTTTTGACTCGCGTGGCGACCTGAAACGAATCTTATTGTGACCATGTCAAGTATTCGTGCGGGTACGACGTCATTGTCAATCCGGTCACCAACCATGATTGCTTCTGAGGGGTTTATGCCGAGACCTTTGCATGTGTGAAGAAGCAGTCGCGGGTCAGGTTTGCGAAGGTTAATTGACCCTGATACCTCACGATATTTGAAATAGTGGAGGATGCCAAGTTGTTCCATGTTTTTAAGAGCTGTTTCCGGCTGATTAGCGGCTAAACCCAACAATATTTCTTCATCCATCAAACTAGCTAGTAATTCTTTAATTCCATCTCGTATTTCAAAGTAATTACGTAATGTATTCCGTTTAGGGGTGGTTTTTATCAACTCCTCCTCAACTTCACGACTCAGTTTGAGATCGCCATCCGCGAGTTTCCAAATGATCGCGTGGTAAGTTTTTGGCGCAAACGAATCGATTGCCCATTGGTTAGCATCGCAGTATTCAATGTCGGAAATAGGGACGCCCCGGCTTCGGAACGATTTTTTGATTTGATAGTCGATTTCACGATCCATGATTTCTTCGGTGTCTATAGGACCACCGATATCGAACAGAACCGCTTTGATGAGGCGCTCCATAAAACTAATTTAGGTACTTCTTGGCAACTTTTGCGACGTATGAGTAACTAGGATTAACGAACTGTGTGACTCTCGCTTCAAGGCACTGTGATAGAAACATATACGCTTCGCCTTGCGTCATCCCGTAACTAGCTTCGAGCCAAAGTATCATTTCTGAAAGGGCAATCCTGAAAGCGTCTTCCGCTGGCTTCTCGCAGGCCGTAGTCATGATGTAATCTTCGTTCTCAATTCGGGGCCAGGTCATTTCTGGTGGTTTTTCACTTAGGTTTACGCGCAGCGTGACCGTACCTCCGGTTTCGATACCGCCGCCGCCGCAGATTTCGCCATCCCCCTGTCGGGCGTGCATGTCACCAACATGTAAAAGGGCGCCTTCGTGATTTACGGCGATACTTAGTTTCGCTCCATCAGTAACTTCCTGGATATCGAAGTTGCCTCCCCATTCTCCTGCCCATCCGTTGTGTCGTGCTTCTCTTTCGGGCGCAACTCCTATAACTCCCATCATTGGTTCTACAGGGAAGCAGACCTTTTCGCTCCAGATGATTTCGTTGTTTTCGATTCGGCAAACACGGAATTGTTCACCGATATTTGATGGGCCGAGATAACCAGGCATAGCGCCTGTAGAGCCGCGATACCTGGTCCATCCAACAGGGTGAACTTTGATTTCTCCGATCTCGACGGTCAACATGTCACCTGGATTTGCACCTTGAACATAAATACATCCTGAAGATGCATTTCCGCGATCACTTGGCTGGCTGTCCGATCGGTACCTGTTATAAAGACCGCGTATGTCATCTGGTACTAAATCAGCGTCGGGACCCCGATTCATCTGGGTTTCTACTTGAAACCATTCCCCAGGTTCGACCGTAAGCGTAACGGGATTACTTGCAGAATGTTCATAATATAGAGTTTCGGTTGTGGCTTTTTTCATATCAGTTTTTTCTGGTCGATTAATCTCGTGTGTCGCCGGTAGTCCTGAGTTTACTATTGCTAGGGCATTACATAACCAATAGTAATCCGCTTTCAGAAGTAATAGGGGTTTTATTGAACACATTAATGATTCAGCTTTAGTACATCTATGTTGATGGGACTAATGCATGTTTGTATTTATAAACTGTTCATAGCTGTAATTTATAATTTCCGTATTATTACCAAGTATTTCTTGCCGTAGTCTAGACCCAATTATGGGCGACCGCTGTTGAACAATTTATGTTTGCTGGGATTCAGGATTAAAACTAATCACCGATATTATGGAAGTTTTAAACGGAACTCGAAATTTTTGTTGCTGATGTCTGAAAACTTCGAAAACCTATCCGGGTCGCTTGGACTTATCGGTTGCGAGATTATCCATATTGATCAAACTACCTCTACTATGGAGGATGCATGGGGTTTGGTCAGTACTGGAGCTCCGGAAGGCGCGGTTATCATCGCAGATGTGCAGTCGGCTGGTAGGGGTAGACATGGTAGAAAATGGGTTTCAAAGCAGTCAAACGATATTCTGTGTTCAGTACTCCTTAGACCACGCGTTTCATTGGCTTCCGAGTTGCTTATGGTCGCCGCACTAGCCGTGACGGATGTAGCGAATTCATATGGTCTAAAGTCCGGAATCAAATGGCCGAACGATATTCAGGTTAGTGGTAAAAAGCTCGCGGGAGTAATTGCTGAATCTAAGACTGGTCCGGATATAGCGCCTGAAAATGCAATTCCGGTAGTTGCGGACACAATTCACTTGGATCATATAACGGTCGTTATAGGCATAGGCTTGAACGTTAACTTTGACCCTTCAACCGAAACTCACTCTGCGCCTTTTGCGACTAGTCTTGCTTCAGAATTGGGAGCTAATTTAGATAGGTCAGAAGTTTTTCAGAAACTTTTGATTGCCCTTGATGCGCATTATTCAAAGATCAATGCCGGGGGTACGGTCCTGCCGCTATGGCGCAATCAACTTACAACTTTAGGTCATAGGGTTACTGTAGTAAGCGGTAATTCAGTCGAACAAAACACGTTAGTAGGGACAGCTCTTGACGTTGATGCTACTGGTAGATTGATCGTGCAGGATGATCATGGAAAAGACTGGTATGTCGCAGCTGGGGAAGTCACAGTGAGAAGCATCCAATAAGGAAAAAGGTTAATTACCAAGTACAGACTATGGTAAGCCTAGACAGTGCCGGCGTGAGTCTGGCGTACTGACTCAGTGAAGTTCTATTGTCCTGTTAACGCCTTTGAAATGGTGAACAAAATTATAATTACTATCATTGGGCTTATATCAATCATTCCGATTCTTGGAATTAGTTTTGACGCAGGGATCATCACAGGGTCAGTGACTTGATAAAGCAGCATTACAATTGGATTTCGGCGTGCATCCGGGAACCAAGAAGATAGGGCTCTTGCCACTACCAGATATGCGAAAATTTGAATTAACCAACCGATGTACTCAAGGAATGCTTGGCTCATTTGCCGCCCGCCAATTCTTCGCCACGGTCATAAGCAGAGCGAACTGCATCGGCGATCGTAGCTCTAAATCCACGATTTTCTAGTGCTGCAAGTCCGGCTGCAGTAGTACCTCCAGGGGATGTAACCATATTGCGAAGCTCAGCTGGATGCTTGCGAGACTCCTTTTGAAGCGCGGCGCTTCCAAGAACAGTTTGTGATGCTAGATGGCGAGCGACATGGTCTGGTAATCCAAGTTCGACTCCAGCGTCAGCGAGGGCTTCGATCATCAGGAATACGTATCCTGGACCACTCCCGCTTAGGGCTGTAGATATATCTATGTGTCTTTCATCACTGAACTTAATTTCTTCTCCAATTGCTTTGAGCATGGTGATTACGAACTCGAGCGTTGCATCATCTACCTCATTTGATGCAGTCCATGCCGAAAGTCCCTTGCGGATTTGAGCTGGAGTGTTAGGCATGACGCGGATCAGTTTTTTATGTTCGAGCTTCAGCCCAATAGAGTGCATCTTGACGCCTGCCATGATGGACAAAACCGTCTGCTCTGACTTGAGCGCGTTTTTTAGTTCGTTAGCCACTGTGTCGAGGTGCTGTGGTTTTATGGACAATATAACTATGTCGGCATTATGTATGGCTTTTGTGTTGTTTGTTGTCGTTTCTATATCGAAGTCTGATTCGAGAGATTTGCGCCTAGCCTCGAAAGGTTCGCCAACAACAATACTGGTATCTAGGCCAGCATTTTTTACTCCGGAGATTATGGCTTGAGCCATGACTCCGCCGCCTATGAATGCAATCCGCATATTTGAAAACCGTGGGCTTTGACTGGTGACGACTATATGGTCAATATCAGCCGTGCTATAAATCGATTATTACGTCGATTATACGGTCGAACTCTCATGATATACCTGTTTAACAGATGCCGTGTTTTTTGGGTCTTGTGCATAATATCTGTCAATTAACTTTGATTTGTTTCGTGATCTAAACCTTGTTTTGAAGCTAGTGAGGCACCCAGTTTTAGTGCCTCTATCATGCTGGTTTCATCTGCTATACCTGCCCCGGCAATATCGAAAGCAGTACCGTGATCTACAGATGTGCGCAAGAACGGTAACCCTAGGTTCACTGTCACAGATTTCTCTACTCCATATACCTTTACTGGTATATGTCCTTGATCATGGTACATGACCACTACGACATCGTATTTGCCTTCGGCAGCGCTATTGAAAACGGTATCTGCAGGGTGTGGCCCGGTCGCATCGATGCCTTCTTCAACCGCCTGTGCTATGGCAGGAGCTATTTCATCAGCTTCCTCGGTACCAATAAGACCGTTATCTGAAGCGTGTGGATTCAATGCAGCGATAGCTATACGAGGTTTATCAAAACCCCATTCTTTGAACATCTTATGAGTTAGTCGTGTGGCGGTCATTATGTTCTCGGTCGTCACATATTTAACAGCTTCACCAAGGGACTTATGTGTCGATAGGTGCATGCAACGCAACGGTCCGCTTACTAACATTGTCGCTACGTAGTTTGATCCGGAAAGGCGTTTGAACACCTCCATATGTCCTGTGTCAGTACTGCCGCCCATATTCCATGATTCTTTATTTACTGGGGCAGTTACCATTCCGTCGACTTCACCGGATATGCACAATTTTGCTCCTTCTTCTACCCATAGATGGCTCGCTGAACCTGATCCAGCGTTGTGCTCACCTACAGGAAACTCAGTGGTTTCCCAGTCTCCCGGTGATAGGACTTCGATGGTTCTCGGCATGCACTTAGCTTTCGCTATTGAATTGATAGCTATGACTTCGGTACTAGATCCAATAGCTTCTAGAGCGGTTTTGATGACGCTAACCGTACCTATAAGCACCGGGCGCATGATTTCGTAGGTTGATTTAGTTTGCAGTGCTTTGACTACCACTTCTGGTCCAATACCAGAAGGGTCGCCAATTGTGACTGCTAGTAGCGGTTTATTCGGCATGGTTATAGAACAATAGGCTGGGGGCAGTTAGGTTGTCAAAGATAATCAGGCTATATTGATTTGATTGTCATGACCCTATAAACATCAAATTTGGTATCTCTTATGTTTTAGTGTCGCCAATTAATTAACTTAACTGTATTTCATAATCAAAAAAATAGCCGGGCAATAATGATTGCCCGGCTATTGCTAACATGCTTTAGCTACGAAGTAATTAGCACTTGCTATACCCGCAAGAGAAGCACTTTAGACAGCCTTCTACATGGGCAACAGTTGATGAGCACTCCGGGCATAGATCATCAGTTGTTCCTCCAATAGGAACCTTAACTGCTTCTTGATTAACGATTTGAATAAGTTGACTTGTTGGCATTCCAAGTTCTTTTGGAGATGGTGGGTCGAACATCCCAGCCTGACTTGATTCAGCTTCACTCAGTTTTTCTTGGGTTTGCACGGTCGAGGACTCAGTAACTATTCGATCAAGCACTGACGCTATCGCGTCTGGCACAGATCGGATCATCTCGCCGTCGTCCCATGCTGGGACGTCGGTGATACCTCTCAGCTGCTCTGAAACATCGACTGGGTTAATTCCGGACCGGAGTGAAAGTGATGCCATACGAGACACAGCCTCCGCCATTGCTGCGTCGTTGCCACCTGCCTTGCCGTGGGTGGCAAAGACCTCGAACGGTCGTCCATCACTGGCCATGTTAACCGTTACGAATAGATTACCCCTACCGGTTCGTACTCGGCGTGTTATTCCATTGAGTATAGCCGGTCGCTCTTTAGGAGTTATGTATTGCGGGATTCCAACGTTGGCTTCGTCGACTGAGTCTACGGTTTTTGCACTTTCTGATGTTCCTGCTGTAAGCACTTCTTTGTCGCGTGAACCTGCCCTGTAAACGGTGATTCCCTTGCATTTGGTTTCCCATGCTAAAAGGTACGCATCTTCTACGTCTTCAACAGTTGCTTCGTTCGGGAAGTTTATCGTCTTGGAAATACCTGCGTCGGTTGACTCTTGGAACGCTGCCTGCATTAGGACGTGATCGCGGGGAGATATATCTGACGCTACATGGAATAAGCGTTTCACGTCACTTGGTACATCATCGCGGTCTTGTAAAGACCCGCCGTCTGAAAGGTGTTCAAGTAGGTCTTCATTATAGAAGCCACGCTCTTTCGCTATGCGCTCAAAATTTTTGTCCACGTAGTAAAGAGTTTTACCTTCAAGAATGTTCTGTTTACGGAAAGCAAGGGCAAAGATTGGTTCGATGCCGCTTGATGCACCCGCGATCATTGAAATGGTTCCAGTTGGAGCGACTGTCAATCGGCAGGCATTTCTATATGGTTTTTCTCCCTGATTTGCAGCATGAGAGTTGTGCCATGCTGGGAATGGTCCTCGTTCTTCAGCGAGCGCAAGTGACTCTGCATCCGCGTTATCACGAATGAATGCCATAAGCTTGCGACCTAACTCGACAGCTTTGTCAGTGTCATACGGGATTCCTAGTTGTACCAGCATGTCAGCGAATCCCATAACACCGAGCCCGAGTTTGCGGGTTGCGTGTGTCATGTCTTCGATGGCATCGACGGCGTATTTGTTTGCGTCGATCACGTTATCTAGCATGCGGGTGGCAAGGCGAACAGACTTGCCTAGCCTGTTCCAATTTAACTTCACAATTCCCTCATTATTCGTTTCTAGGAACTTTGCGACGTCCAATGACCCCAAATTACAAGATTCGTTTGGCAGTAAAGGTTGTTCACCACATGGGTTAGTCGCTGTGATACGGCCAAGGTGGATCACAGGGCTATTTCGGTTAACTTCATCTAGGAATATCATCCCTGGTTCACCATTGCGCCACGCTCCATAGACGATTTTGCTAAATACTTCTCGGGCATCAAGGTGGTCCACGTCGATCAATTCGCTGTTCTCATCGGCGGGGTTTGACAGTTGGCGCAACGGATATGTTGTGCCGTCTTTTACTGCCTGCATAAATTCGTCGGATGCACCCACAGAGATGTTGAAGTTGTGTATTTCACCCTCAATCTGTTTGCAGTCGATGAATTCTAGGATATCCGGGTGATGGACATCCATAACGGCCATGTTCGCACCATCTCGCTTGCCTCCTTGGGTAACAAGCGTCGAGACAGATGAAAGGTGTCGAAGTACTTCTATTGGACCACAAGCCCTGCCATGCGTGGTAGCAATCCCAGCTCCTCTTGGTCGAAGTTCAGATAGCGCAAATCCTGTGCCTCCCCCAAATTTTTGAACCATCGCAGCGTCATGGGCTGCTCCCATGATTCCTTCCATACTGTCCTGGAGCGGCAATACGAAACATGCCGAAAGTGTACCTGCGCCTGTGCCGGCATTCATCATTGTCGGCGAGTTAGGTAGGTACTCTAAACTTGCCATAATACGAAAGAAACCTTCTTCTATTTCAGTTACTTCTTCAGGAGTTTTTTCGTAGTTGAACTCTGGAGCTGCTAGTGCTTTGGCGACGCGCCGGAACATTCCTTGAGGGTCTTCGATAATTTCTCCGTTATCGTTTTTTTGTAGATAACGTTTATCTAGCACTACGCGTGCATTTTCTGAAATCACTGCCGGTGTGAATTCCTCGGTTGGGATGTTGCCGTTGCTGCTCATGTGTTTTTCTTCTGCGTCCTGCGTGAGTGTCATTCGTATTCTTTTCGTTATAGTTTCTAGTTTTTGAATTTAGTTACTAAAAGGCTTGCTATTAGTAATTTGATTGCCATTTAAGTTTGCCGTGCCTTTCGACGGTCGTGCCGGTGATCCAGTGTGTGTGTGTTGTCCTCTATCAGCCTAAGTTGATTCTTGGATTCTGAAGATTTCACCGGGTTGGTCAAAGCCTCAACTTCTTTCGTGAACGAATCGACGTCCTGAAAATCTCTGTATACAGAAGCAAATCGTAAATAAGCGACTCGATCGAGAACTTTTAGACGTTCGATGCACATTTCTCCGAGCACTCGTGCTTCCACTTCTGCCTTAGATAGTTTGTGCAATTCGTTTTCGATATCTACAACCATCTTTGAAATGGCACCAATCTCCAAGGGCCGTTTGGCACAGGCTGTTTGTAGAGATTTTTGCAACTTGTCGGCAGAAAATGACTCGCGTCGCCCATCGCGTTTGGCTATCATCAGTGGCAGGGAATGCACCTTTTCATACGTCGTGAACCGTAACTCGCATCTCATGCATCCACGCCTGCGTCGCACGCCATCAGTAGCTTCACGTGAATCGATAACACGTGATTCATTGTTTCCACAAAATGGACAATGCATTGCCTG
>DBSW01000065.1:0-3154 GCA_002306745.1 Dehalococcoidia bacterium UBA1332
ACATCCTCACCAACATAACCTGCTTCAGTCAATGACGTCGCATCGCTAATAGCGAACGGAACATCGAGAATTCTTGCCAAAGTCTGTGCAAGATGAGTCTTGCCGCAGCCGGTTGGACCAACAAGCATCACGTTCGTCTTCTGAAGTTCAACATCAGTGTCCTCAGCACCAAACCAAACCCGCTTATAGTGGTTATACACTCCTACTGAAATAACCCGTTTTGCGCGTTCCTGTCCAATCACATACTCATTCAACAACTCAAACATTTCACGTGGAGTGGTTGGATTATAAGTCGGATTAGCCTTAGGCTGATCATCGGAAATTATCTGCTCACATCGTCCGACACATTCATTACAAATAAAAATTTTTGATGGTCCAGCAATTAACCTCTTAACACTCTCTTGAGGCTTGCCACAAAACGAGCATGAATAGGATTCTAAAGTATTTGTGCCATCACCACCATTTGTATTGTCTGTCGTCATATTTACAGTATCCAACCCTGATCACTTCTATCCAAATAAGTAATTCACAAAAAGGCGTTACTCAACGTTCAAATTTTCGGGTTTCAGTACCTCATCAACAAGCCCATATTCGGCAGCCTGCTCAGCATTGAGCCAGAAATCACGATCAGAATCTCTGGCAATACGCTCATATGTCTGACCTGTGTGGTCAGCAATTATTTGACGGAGTCTATCCTGAATTCGAAGTGTTTCTCGAGCGTGTATCTCTATGTCTGAGGCCTGACCTTGGGTACCACTCAATGGCTGGTGCATGTGAATAGTTGAATTCGGCATCGTGTAACGCTTGCCCGCAGCACCAGCTGTTAGTAGCACGGTACCCATGCTCGCGCAAAGTCCAACCGAGAAAGTAGATACATCACAAGGCACGAACTGCATGGTGTCATATATAGCCATGCCGGAATAGACTTCACCACCAGGAGAGTTTATATACAGATTAATATCTTTATCGGGATCCTCGCGTGCCAAGAACAACAATTGAGCGACCACCAAATTTGCCACCTGAGCGTTGATAGGCGTGCCTAAGAAAACAATACGCTCTTTCAACAAAAGCGAATAAATATCATAAGCACGCTCGCCGCGTGCACCCGTTTCAATGACCATAGGAACAATGGACTCTGGTAAGTGCAACAATGGGTTGTCTTTAGCCTCTCCGGCATTGCTGCGACCGATGTTATCCGGATTAATCAGTCCTGATGTCATTTTCATTGCCCTCCCAAGGATTTAGAATCACTTTTCGCTCTTGGCATCAGCGCGTGAGGTTTTAGGCTTCGCAGTGCTGGCCGTTTTTTTCTTACTAGCAGATGACTTAGATTTCGACTGTGGTGTCTTCGTACTTTTTTTTGCTTTAGATTTTTTTGTAGAAGTTTTCGGTCGATGAGTGATTTCAATTACACGATCAATCGCATGCCTTCTACGCAATATTCGCGCAACAGCATCACGCGCTTCAACCGTGTCCAATTTCTCATTAGCGTATTGCGGTAAATTCTGCATCAAGCTAATTTCCGTCATAATTTCCTCATCACTTACCGACACATCTGTGACTTCGGATAAAGTATCAACAACGAGCATCCGCTTAAGTCTTAACTCAGCAGAATCTTTTGCCTCTGCAACAATCTCTTCTTGGGACTTGCCGATACCTTGTATATATTGCTGAAAATCTATGTTGTATTGAGCCAATTGCCTTTGCTGATCTTCTAGAACATGTTCAGTCTCGTGCTCAATAGTTATTGGAGAAACTTCGAATTCAGCACCATCTACTAAGGAATCTATAATTTTTTCTTCCAGAGCTCTTCGAAACGAGTCTTCCGCTTGAGCTTGTAAATTATCGCTAATCCTAGTGCGCAGTTCAGCAACAGTCTTGAAATCTTCTCCCAAAGAAGCAGCAAGCGCGTTTGTAATCTTTGGAAGATTTTTTTTCTTCACATCTGCCACAGCAACAGAGAATTTAGCAATCTTGCCTGAAAATTTGTCATTGGGATAGTCAAAAGGAATCTCGATATCAAATTCCTTTGAGCCATCAGCTTTCATTCCAACAAGGAACTCAGAGAATCCGGGAACAGGATTCATGCTCCCTTTATCTAAGATCACGTCTCCACCATCAATATTAGAAAACTCTTCACCTTCCACCACTCCTCTAGCAGTTAACGTCAACATATCACCTAACTTTGCAGCACGCGTAACTGATGTCCAAGTTGCTTGTGACTCACGTATCTGGGTTAGCTGCTCTTCGATTTGCTCATTGGTTACTGATGGGAGCTCATCGTCAAACTTGAGCTTTTTGTAATCACCGAGAGTCGCAACGGGTGGCAGTGCAACAGTAGCATCAATCTTTAAAACTGGCTGACGCTCCACTATATTGACTCTCGGAGGAGCATGACTGGAAGGAATATCTGATTCTTCAACAGCAACTGCGACTGCTTCAGGAGCTAATGTTTCTAAGGCCTCTTCAAGTAAGTACTCTCGCCCTACAAATTGCTCAACGATCGATCTAGGAGCCTTACCTTTACGGAATCCGGGAATATTAACGCGAGCCGAGACTTTCTGGTGCGCTCGCTGGAGATGTTTCTCCAGACGATCCTCTTCCACTTCAATATGAAGAACAGCCTGATGGTTTTCGCCATCTTCGCGAGTAAATTTCAACGCGGACTCCGTACAAAACAATTCACGATAAGGCTCAAAAATGGCGCTTAACGCAAAACCCTGTGCGCAAAATGAGCGCCACACAACTCTCACTAATTACATTAAATTGTAACTCAGGGTTGTGCGTTCGGAACACCAATATTAACCATACGCTACACGTATGCGTGGTACTAAACTTTGGGCATAACCACCCGGATATGCAAATCGCCCAACTGTTCATGCTCGATGTTCGACGGAGCTTCAAAAAGTGGATCAAATGCGGACTGGGTTTTCGGAAACGCAATCACCTCTCGAATAGCGTCCTCGCCAGCAAGCATTGCAACTAGCCTATCTAGACCCAACCCCATTCCACCATGAGGAGGGGCACCATACGTAAAAGCTGTTAGCAATTGACCGAAACGATCTTCTATCTGTTGATCGCTATAACCAATGATTTTGAATAACTTTCTCTGCAGACCACTATCATGAATTCTGATACTTCCTGAACCCATTTC
>DBSW01000065.1:3461-3817 GCA_002306745.1 Dehalococcoidia bacterium UBA1332
TCTGATACTTCCTGAACCCATTTCAGATCCATTACACACCAAATCCCAAAGAGTACCAATTACCTTGCCCGGTTCAGAATCCAAGTAGCCCATATGTTCAGGCTTTGGTGAAGAGAATACATGGTGTGCAGGTTCGTATTTATTTAATTCATCGTCCCATTCGAAAAGAGGAAAGTCGTAAACCCAAGCAAATGCCAGTTTGTCATTGTCTATAAGGTTAAGCCGCCTTGCCATTTCACTTCTTAGGTTCGATAAAACCGTGTTCACCAGCTTACGGGTGCCAGCAACAATAAGCATTAAATCACCGGGACCAGCCGACATTTCGTATGCCAATTTCTTAACTACATCAACCGACA
>DBSW01000206.1 GCA_002306745.1 Dehalococcoidia bacterium UBA1332
TTTTTGCAAAAAACCGATCACCAGCTGGTAATTTGCCGTTTTTAGAATCTTTTGAAGAGGGAAAGTACATCAATGTTGGAGGAGTGTTGGTGACGCCAGGTGATGTAGTAATTGGTGATGACGATGGTGTTGTCGTAGTGCCATCAGATCGTGCGGAGGAGGTAATTGATTGGATCGAGGAGCAGGAAGAGGCAGAAGAGTTTGTTATTGGTTTGATTGATTCAGAACGGGTTCCTCCTGGAACTTATTACCCTATCTCTGAAGAGACCAAAGACCGCTTCCGTCAATGGAAAGGAAAGAGCGAATAGCAGCTTCAGATAATTTGATGTCGCTTTAGTAGCAGAAAATTTATGTATTGCATGGTTATGTTTAAAATCTGGACTGAACAGCCAGTCCACTTCGTGATTATGGGTGAGATTTAATACGTTTTTGCACTATTCAATGTTAATTGTTTAGGAGTTTTGTTCTTATGAGAATCGGGATTATGGGGGCCGGTGGCATTGGCAGTGTTGTCGGTGGGCTGCTGTCTCAGGCTGGTCATGATATTACGTTGATTGATCAATGGCCGGAGCATGTGAATAAGATAAAAACGGATGGACTTGTCGTCGACCACCGCGGCAATAAAACCTTAGTTAACCCAAAGGCGATTCATCTCCATGAACTGCAGCTAGAAACTGGACTGTTCGATGCTGTATTCATTGCGGTGAAATCATATGACACTGAATGGGCCACTACTATGATGCTCCGTTACGTGGATCCACTTTACGGTGTTTTTGTTAATTTTCAAAATGGAATCAACGATGAACGAATGGCAGCTATAGCTGGTGTGAAACGGTCTTTGGCGTGCATTATTACTATTAGTGCGGCGCTATATGAACCTGGATATGCCATCCGAACAGATGATAATTCCCCAGGCTTTAAAATTGCTGAACACGATGGCTCCGATACTCTGCGTGCACGCGATCTCGTAGAAATCATGAACATTGTTGAAACGACTGAATTTTCAAGCGACCTTTGGGGCGAGAGATGGTCAAAGCTAATGGTCAATTGTATGAACAATGCACTTTCGGGAATAAGCGGTTTAGGTACAGCAGAGGTTCGTACTGATGATTACACGCGTCGTATTGGAATACAGCTTGGTGCCGAGGTGGCCCGGGTGGCTAAGGCTCGTATGCAAAATCTCCATTCAGTGCTCGGACTTTCACCTGAATCAGTGATAGGCGCTGCTGAAGGGCGGAATGTTGAAGAAGTGGATACAGCACTTCTTGAAGCAGCACGAAAAGCTGGGTCAGGTGGGGTACCTTCGTTTGGTCAGGACGTTCGAAAGGGTCGCCGCACTGAAATAGATTTTCTTAATGGTTATGTTGGCCAAATTGGTAGACGAGTAGGTGTTCCAACACCGTTTAATGACAAGATCGTAGAGATTGTTCATGACCTTGGAATTAAGTTTCATGGTGACATCAAGCATATACAGCCATTGATAGACATGTTGCCCGAATAGATTGTTCAAATTTAGATATTGAGTAAAGAGTTTTCTGAGTTATGACATTTAAAATTGCGCTAGTAGGTTGTGGTGGTATGGGACGTCGCCATGCCCATGGTTATATCGAGCTTCGTAAGTATTTTGACACAGTAGAAATGACTGCAGTTTGTGATGTTCATCGAGACGTCGCTTCAAAGGTCGCTGACGAAATAGGAATAGCTACCGGATCTAAGCCTGATATTTACATTGATTTCGATCAGATGCTGAATTCGGCGACTTTAGATGGAGTGGCTATCGTGACCAGTACTCCTATGCACCATACATTGGCAATTCGAGCCATGGAAAAGGGCCTTCATGTGATTACCGAAAAACCTATGGCTCTAACCCTAAAGGCTTGTCGTAAGATGCGTGATGCATCAGAAAGGATGGGCAAAGTGTTAGCAGTAGCTGAGAATTATCGCCGTGATCCGATGAATCGGTTGACTAGGATGCTAATACAATCTGGGGCGATCGGAACTCCTTATTTTGCCCTTGATATTGGTGTAGGTAGTTCTAATGGCTCCGTGATGCATAGTACCGTTTGGCGTGCAAAGAAAGAACAGGCCGGTGGCGCTCCTCTTGATGCAGGAGTTCACAACGCCGACATGCTGATTTATTTACTAGGTGGAGTTGATACAGTTTTCGCTGAGATAGCTATCAATGAAAATCAACGCACACTGAGGCCAATGGATGAGGTCGCTCCAGGTCTGGCTGATATGTATAACCACCGTCGTGAAGATGGTCACCAAATAGGCGATGTTGTTGAGCAAACTGCTGTCGATACTGCATTCGCAGTAATTCGGTTTAATTCTGGGGCTATCGGGCAATTAATAATGACAGATACCTCACATGGTCAATCTTTGGGAGTATCGACTATCTCAGGTAGTAAAGGAACCCTTTATCGTCCAAGAAGTCGTTCTGGTGATTCGCCACGTATAGTCACTGCGGATGGAACTGAAATCACGGATGATGCATTATTAGAACTAGTGCCCGACTTTGAACTAGAAGATACGCTCTCAATACTTTGGAATGGAGCTCGTCGGATCAGCTCTTATGAGATGGATTTTAGAGATATAGACTCAAAAATTCTAGCTTATGAGTACCTTGACATGGTTGCAGCAGCTGCAACAGGTGGTGAGCCTGAGGTGGGGCCTAAAGAGGGTATGGATGCCCTTGCCTTAGCCTATGCGATGATGGAATCTGGGGTTAGTGGTTCTCCTGTGCATGTCCAGGATGTTGTAGAGGGGCGAAATTCGTTATTTCAAGATGAAATCGATGCGGAAATGAGCATATAGTCGAATTTGTTTGTTGATATTTTTTCTCTGATTTATGATCGTGTCGTTCTATAGATTAATCAGGAGAAGCTGAGTCTTTATATAGTGATTTCAGCATGCGTAGTTCATCTGCTGAAAGCGTGCTATCTATAGCTGATATGTTGTCTTCTAGATGTTTGATATTTGCAGTGCCTGTTATCACAGTCGTGACTTCAGGTGGTGCTGCGGCGAATTGATAGCCTTTCCGTATTAGTTCTGCGGGATTTCCGTATGACAGCCAGTCGAGAGCGTGCTCACCTGCATTGTCCCCCCATTCATTCATTCTCTGTTTTAGTTTTTCTGGTTTAGTTAGCGTTAGCCGTATAGGTGCCATGTTTAAGATTCCAGTATTAGAGGACGCTGCTAGTGCAAACGAGTATTTAGACGGCCATTGGTTCATAATGCCGTATTTGAACATCACGGAATCCCAAATTGCAGGATGTTTTTTCATGCCCATGCACATTGCTTCATTTTGAGGGTCTATAGTTAGCATTTGTGTAATACCAAGAAATCTGGTTTTACCTTGCTGTTGTAACCGTTGCATTACATCTATGTAACCTTCAGCCATGTCGTCATAGTGATCAGGCAGCATTCCGTGTATCTGGAAAATATCGACGTAGTCGGTATTCAGTCTTCGTAGGCTCTGTTCGAGCGATCTGGTAATTTCGCTCTTGTCTGTTACAACTCCGTCATCGGATTTATAAGTCCACTTGGTGGAGATTAAATAAGAATTTCTTTTGTGACCTTTGAGTGCGCCACCGAGCATTTCTTCTGATTCCCCGTACGCTTCGGCGGTATCAAACATGTTCACGCCTAATTCGATAGCCCTGTCTATCAACTTGGCCCTATCGCGATTGTCTAGACCTGTAACTTGTCCGAACTTAGAAGGTCCGCCCGTCCCATAACTGAGCAACGAAACATCTACTCCGGTATTCCCTAATTTTCTATATTTCAATTTGTTGGAATGTTTTTTTAGTACTCAAGTATTGCGCGTCCGAGTATCTTGCCACTTTGCAGGTCTTGGCAGGCCTTATTAATTTCCTCCAACTTATATCGTTTGGTTACAAGTTGGTCCAGTGGGAATTTGCCTTCTTTGTAAAGGCGTAAGTACATGTTGAAATCTTTGTCTGGGTATGTGGCACCCAATGATCCGCGGTATTGACGTTGGTGGAACATAAAGTGTCCCGGCCAAACCGTCATTTCTGGTCCAGGCATTCCTATGAGAACTGCCATCCCGCCAATGTTATCGGCACCAGAGCCACCACTTCGAGTCACAGGTAGAATTTGTTCGTTAGTGATTCGTAGCCCGATCGCATCAAAGGCGTAATCGACACCTCCGCCGGTCATTTCAATGATAGTGTCTACGGGATCTACTTTTGACGAGTTGACAAAGTGTGTGGCACCAAAATTACTGGCGAATTTGAGTTTTTCTTCATCAATGTCAACCGCAATTATTGGGTAAGCATTGAGGACGGAAGCCATTTGGATCGCTGATAAGCCAACACCTCCGACTCCAAACACCGCAACCGATTGTTCTGGTCGGACCTTAGCGGTATGCGTAACTGCTCCTGCTCCTGTAAGAACAGCGCAACCGACGATAGAAGACAAATCTTTTGGTGAATCGTCGTCGACTTTGACTGCGTAGCCACCCCATACAATTACATCCTCTCCCCAAGTGTATGTGGACGCATCGAGAGGCTCTTCGTTCCATGTAACACCTGCGGAAGGTGCCCTCCAACGCCCATTAATAGGATTTCTTGGAACCCATGTGACAACAGCGGCATCACCTTCTTTAAGATGGTTGATCTCCGAACCTACCTGAGTAACCACCCCAAATCCCTCATGTCCTAATAGAGCCGGCGTTGGAGTTTCAGGGTTGTGCATCTGGTGTAATTGAGAGTGACATACCCCGCTTGAGTAGAGCTTAATTATAATTTGGTCAGGTCTTGGGTCTGGAATGTTTACTTCATCGACAACCAGTTTTTTTTGGTGTCCGACGTGAATAGCGGCTCTACTTTTCATCCTTGTTTTTTTCCCTTCAATCCACCAAACGCCAATGCGATTTGAAGTTTGTTAACGATAGTGATTTAAGCGACTGCTAGTCTAGCAGGGAGTCTTTATTTCAGGCGCTTTTAATATTTACAATTTGACTTTGATTAGTTAATGATTTTATGTGAGTTGTTCTAGATATGTATTTGTAACTGAGCTATAGGCTGTTTGGAATATTAATTTACAAATGTGCATGTATCTGCCGAGCTAGAGAAGTGATTACCATTTAATTTTATGATTGACCTTTTTCCACTAAATGCTTCCTTGGGAGAATTAATATTTCTTGGTCTTTTTACTTTTGTTATGGGAATATTCGCTGGCATGGTCGGCGTGGCGCTTGGGGCTGTTCGTTTACCCGTCATGTTGGCATTAGGGTTTAATCCTGTGGTAGCTGCTGGTACGAATCTTGGCGTGACCATACTCGGAGGATCCGCTGCCGCTGTACCTCATTGGCGAGATGGGCGAGTTGTAAGTCGAGTAGTACTGATAATCGGTGTCCCAGCAATTCTTGGTTCTCTATTGGGTGGGTTATTAGCAGATGGGGTAAAAGCGTGGATGCTTCTGACATTAATAGCGACGCTTACCATTATCTCTTCTATGATTTCGTTTCGTCAGTGGTGGATCGAGATAAAACCTTCGTTAAGTCTTGTACCTGACCAAAATCTAAACAATTTTAGAACCGCAGATCTAAAACATGGAATAAAACTAAACTCACGCAACCAATCAGCATATGCGGGTATAGTTTTGGTCATTGGCGTTATAGGCGGAGCTGCTGGTCTAGTTCTAGCGGTGTTGAGAATTCCGGTTTTAGTGAACGTTATGAAGATGGATCCTCGTTACGCTGCAGGTACTAATAACGTAATCGGTGTTTTTGCAGGAGTATCCGGATTTCTCGGACACGCAGCGAATTTGAATTTCGATGTTGCGGTGCTTATGGTGATGGGTATTTCGGGGATGGTTGGTAGTTTTATAGGTGCTCGTCAGACAGGTCGTATAGGTGATGCGACGATGAGGTTGATAATTGCTTTGTTGCTTGCAGGGACCACTCCTATAGTCGTTGTACGTATTTTCTCCGAATATCCTAACTAGCTATTTTGGTTGAACGATTTAGTTTATTTTTCATCCGGGTATTGTCGATGCTAATGTGTCTGGCAAGGTAGTTTAGTGGGGAGTGTTGATGAGGTCTCTGCGCAAAAGACTTAAAGCTTCCATTGCTGCTCTTTGACGATCGGGCTTTCCGCGTCCTGCATAGTTGACATGGCGTGTGCGTTCACCATCGGGTCCCGAAATAACAATATGTGTGTCACCTTGACCGAGATTTTCGCTACGCTGTTTGCCTTCTTCCACACCGTGAACAACTACACTGTGAGTGGATCCTGAAGTTGTTTTTATTGCTCGTGCTAGAGCTATTGCACGCTCAGCATCGTCTTCAATATCAGGTATTTGACCGCCGTCAAGTAAGATTTTTTTTAGCGCTTTCGTGGAGTTTATGATGTGACTTTGCAATAAATAGCAACCAGCTGCTTGTTTGATTGCAGATGCAACTGAACCTCCACTTAAGTCCTCATACGTTGCGATAGTTGCATTAGATTCTTTCATTAGATCACCTACAACGGATTCTAGGGTTTCGTCATCTACCGCGAAAACGTTATCTTGGAGTATAGAGCGAATCTGTTTATCGATGCTGTCAATCAGCATATTGGCTTCTTCGATATTATTTTCACGGGCGGCTATTCGGACATCTACTTGTCCGGGATGAGCTAGAACACCGACTGTTGGGTTCGACGATTCAGCGATTAGGTGACCGATTCGGTCGTCAACAGCGCTTTCACCCAGGTCAGCAACTTTCAAAACGCGGTAGTGGATAATTTGGGTTAGTTTAAACTTTGACTGCAGGTAAGGGATGACCTCGTTTTCTACCAGCCACTTCATTTCAAACGGTACACCAGGAAGGCTAATGGTGATGCCGCGTTCTGTTTCAACGATAAACGCAGGGGCTGTTCCGTTTGGATTCTTCACGACTATCGCTCCACTTGGTATTTGGGCTTGGCGTTCATTGTTTTTAGTTAGAAGTCGTCCACGTTTTTGGAATCTTTCGCGTAGGTCTTTAAGCGATTCTGGGTCGGTGACAATTTTTCTGCGGGTTACTTGTGCTATCGCTTCTCTTGTAAGGTCGTCTTGGGTAGGACCTATACCTCCTCCGGTTATGACCACGTCTGATCGATCGAGTGCGCTATCTAGAGTTTCGACTATTCGATCCAGATTGTCTCCAACTGTAGTTTTATAGAACAGGTTGACTCCCCTATCTGCAAGTCGCTGGGCAATCCAAGCAGCGTTAGAGTCGACGATTTGACCGAGTAGTAACTCTGAGCCGATTGAGACTATTTCAGCATTCATTTGGTAAGCGATCCTGTTAATTGGCCGTTTTAAATATCAGACTGTAAAACAATAATTCATTTTTCGGTGACGATAAACCGCTTGACTAAAACAGAACATTTGTTCGATAATAGAACACTAGTGCTAAAAACGTAAGCTAAGACCATCTCTTGAAGAAGGAAAAATGAATTCTCTAGTTGACGTATCTATTCCGTCTAATAGCCAGTCAAGTGTTATTTCTATTTCGATTCCCCACAACCAAAATTTGCCACCAGCAAATTCGGTTAGAGAATCAAAATCATATATTTCAAATACATCTCGCGCGGTCGAATCTGGCGAAATTAGTGAATTATGGCGAAATATATTTATCACTATGGCTGTTTTGCCTACTGATCATCCATCGCAAGTAATCACGGTGGATGTTCCTGAGGGCAAAAGTGCAGAAGATTTGTCGACGAAACTCCAGATACTTTTGCTTTATATGAACCGTGACAGAAGTTCAATTTCTGCGACTGTTTCGCCTTCATTCAAAGCCGATACATATCCAAAAATGCTTTCTTTGGTGAGTGGTCTGGAGAATGCGGGATTTAGTGATATTTGGCGTTCAGATGGTCCTCGGTCTATACGAGTTGGCATGGCATGCCATATTTTCGTAAGTGTAGATATGCCTTTAGTCGATCACAGCCCATCACCGGACACACTCATCGAGGTCGTTGCTGCTGATCGTATTGGCTCACATTGGTACGACAAATTTGTTAGCCCTCGTATTGCATTGACAGGAATGACGGTTGTGATGTTCGGGACCCCTAATGATTCTAGCTTTCAATACTCTAATTCGATTTTTAGGCGAGAACGGATTAGAAATATCCGAGGACGGAGTGGTGGTTTCCATTTTCATATAAAGGCTAATCGGCTTACTAAAGCGGCGGTCTAACGGTTTTTAAATTAGGTTACTTAAAAGGGTTTTATTTAATGATTGACAACTTAATGGAAGCTAAGGCTTCAAATTTTCTTTCACCAGTTAGATCAGACACTTTGCCTGAAAACACTCGCTACAAGGACGACGGCTGTGATGTTTTTTCTAGTTGTTTAGGTTGTCCATTGGCAAAGTGCAGATATGATGATCCAGGTTTCCTTCAAAGGGAGAACCGTAGGAATCGAGACGAAGAGATTTTTCGCCTTAGACAGCAGAAAGTTTCAGTAGTGAATATCGCGAAAAAATTTGGGATTAGCACTCGAACCGTTCACAGGGTAGTACAACGTGGTGGGGCAAGACCAATTTCCGTTGAAGAAGAACAAGATGATCCGATTATTTCATTGAGTGAACTGGCTGAACGATCTTTATTCCGTCAGCGAAAGCCGTACCCTAAACTCAAAATAAAAGATGCATATGATTTTGGTTTGAATTAACCGATTAGATCGAACCTTATTATAAAAGTGGCGATGCCCGATTGGATAACCGTGCCATGTTAATCAGCAGTCAAGAACGATTGGCTTGCATAGAGATCGATTGGTAGACGAAATAGCATATCTGT
>DBSW01000021.1:0-14295 GCA_002306745.1 Dehalococcoidia bacterium UBA1332
GGTGATGTCTGCGATGGACAGAAAAAAGAAGCTCACAAAGCTGTAGGACAACCCAATGCCAAACAGGGCGATGCTACCAACCAGGTTCATTACCAGGGACTTGGCATACCGCTCAGAAGCCTGTTGGCCGCCCCAGTAGTACCCCAATGCCAGAGCACCCAGGAAACAACTGATGATGATTGAAGTGCAAAGCACCGAGCTGCCAACGAAGGGTACTGTCTGGCGGATGGTGATCATCTGCAATCCGGAGCTGGCCAGCCCCTCAAGGAGCAGGATGAGAGCAGCTTTCCGCTTGGTCGTCATATAAAACACCACTAAATAAATAATTATTGATGTTCAACATAGCGAGAAGAGGACTCAAATGCCGCAATAAATGGGTCAAAGGGCGGGGTCCCTTTAAAGCCTTGCGAAGAGTGGATATTTGATGTAACTTTTATCGTGTGGTCGTATAGCGTCCATATTTCAATCAAAGGTGCCTTATCGAGTCACATAGACGGCACCGAGCTGAAAAGCTTGGCTCCAACTGAACAACCTTCCTCTGCCGTAGCACTCACGGCTGTATCAACATCAAGTCTACCTCCTAAAGCTCCAAGCATTTTACCTTCAAGGTTTTCACCTTTTACTCCAACTATTTCGTTTCACACCTTTTTCCAGGGCGTTTAGGCGTGTTCTCTGCACGTCCATAGAGAACAGCCCTAAACCACCTTCGTGTGTCTCCGAATCTTGTTGCTGTTGTTGTTTTGACAATGGCACCTGATAAGTACCCCCAATCTAGCCATGAAACGGGTACGAACGCTGCGGCGTTTTGGCTAAATACTCAACCAATTAATTGGAGACACTTTATGTATAACTTCGATTTCAATGCGCATCAGCAGCTTTCCGGAAGTCCTAAGAACGATGTTCAGCAGGCTATCGCAAAAGCAAATGAAAAAGCTCATATGGGCAATTTCAAAGTGTGCGTAACTACAGCAGGTGATGTTCTGGTTCTGCCGGAATTCTCTGTTCTGATGAGGGATGATATTGCCGAGATCGTGTACGACACGGACCACGGTTATAGCTTCAAAACTTCATCAAACTAAGGGGACAACAAATGGAACTTATTATGCTTTGCATAGCGCTATTTGTTTTCTTCTTTGGGTCGGTTATTGCCATGCAGGCCATAGAGTTTGGATTTCGCGTAGGCGATAAAGCTCTGGAAGCCTCTGGTAAATTAGTAAAGCTGCCTTTCAAGATAGCTTTCAAGTTGATCTGCATTGCAGGCAAACACCTCATCAAGCGATTGATGAAGAACAAGCCTCAAGAAGTCACGATCAAGCCGATCGTCGCTGTTACACCGCTGGAACTTCAGCACATGCGTAACAACAACCTCCTTCAATCAGGAAAGCGCCAACCTGTACTGATTGAACATCCTCCACAACAGACTAAATAGGAGATACATCATGTATCAGAAAGTCATTCTTATTGGCCGTGTAGGTCAAAAGCAATTGGGTTACACCAAAACACAAAAGCCGGTCGCGCAATACTCGTTGGCAACAACGAAGTCCTTCAAGGACAAGCAAACTGGCGATTGGAATGAGCATACTGAATGGCACCGCTTGGTCTCATTCAACCAGTGCGCCGAGCATGTGAACAACAAGCTTGAGCCTGGAGATCTCATTCAAGTAGAAGGCGAACTGCGCACGCGCAAATGGCAGGATCAAAGCGGTACCGATCGTTATACCACTGAAATTGTGGTGAATGATTTTCCGAAGAAACTGCCTCGCTACTACAACCGAGATGGTCAAGCTGCACCTGCACAACAGCAGGCTCCTCAGCGACAATCATCACAACCAATGGCACAAGCTGTCGGTCAGGAGTTCATGGCTCAGGGACCATCATTCGACTCGTTCGATGACATGGACATTCCGTTCTGAATGAACTGATTTAACGCTTGTTTCACCCTGATGGGGACTTTCCCCTACAGGGTAAGCCCCATCATTTTCTCTATGGAGAATGACTATGGGCTTTTCACGAAAAGAGGTTTATTTCTGGCTGGAAACAGCGAGCGATGAACAACTTCAGCACATGCTGAACACGTCGAAAGATATGCTCAGTATGCTCACCGACAAAGAACAGGTTTCATCGTTGAAATGGCTTCGTGCCAAAATCATCGAAGAAATTAATGCCCGAAGAGAAGCTAAACAAGCTTAAAGCTTTGTTTGCGTTTTAACTTTTCGAGCAACTGGTCTTGCTCTTCCGGAGTACCAAAAGCGATGGATCGTATTGCTTGCCACTCTAATGTGTCAGGCTTGCCTTTCAATCGTTTATCGGTCTCCTCTTGCAGATACTCCATAAAGTACGGGCTCGCCGCCTGTCTTGCCTGGATGTACTCCGCATACGTCTTGATAGCTTTGGCATCGATACCGGCTTTTGCCAGTAACGGAGCCTGATTGTCGAGACCAACCCTTGTAAACCTGAAATTACCTTGGTCATCCACGATGTAGTCTTGGGTTTGCATATCTCAATACCTCCTGGGGTCATTATACCTCACATACTCAACTAGCAACCTGGAGCAATCCTATGAATCAACCGCAAAACCAAGTGGCGCAAAAGCCCACTAACCAATGGCACCAGGCAATTGAGTCCGCCAAGGACAAATTCTCTGGTTCCGGTCTGGACTTCTTTCAGGAGCAGATCTTTGCCACCCAACTCTTGATGAATAACAGCTACTTGCTGGATGTCGCCAAGAAAAACCCATCGAGTCTTCGCTTGGCGATGTACAACGTAGCGGCAGTCGGATTGACGCTGAACCCTAACCAGGGTCTGGCCTATCTGGTACCGCGACGATTACGCAAGAACGAAGACCCGAAAGTGATGCTCGACATCTCCTACCGGGGATTGATCACTATCGGTGTTGAAACGGGTGCAATTCGCTGGGCCAAGGCTGAACTTGTCTATGAGAAAGACCAGTTCACCTACAAAGGTCCAGCCGAGAAACCAGACCACTTCTGCGACCCTTTTTCTACGGAAAGAGGAGCCGTTCGAGGTGGCTACTGTATCGCGGAACTTCCTTCTGGGGGTGTCCTGGTCGAGCCTATGTCCAAAGCGGACATGGACAAGATTCGGGATGTCTCAGAGGCCTTCAAGAAAGGTCTTGGCCCTTGGGTCGATTGGGAAGATCAGATGCAACTGAAATCGGTAGTGAAGCGAGCTTCCAAATGGTGGCCCAAGTCTACGCCTCGACTGGCTAAAGCCCTTCAGATCCTCAATGAGGAAAATGGAGAAGGCCTCGCCGTCCTGTCGAAAGATATGGCAACCGTAGGAATGTTACCGCCTCCGCCGAGTCGTGATGAAGTGCCGCTTACTGTACAGAATACCGTGAAACAACTGGTAGACCGTGCGGTTAAGCAAAATGCTTTTGAAGCGTGTCGGGAGTTAATGGAAAGCCGGATCAAGAATCCTGCTGAACTGTCTTTTGCATATAGCGAACTGGATAAGGCCAAGGCTGAGTCTGAAGCGAAAATGCACGAGCAGAAAATCATTAACGCCTGATTTCAACTAACACTCAACCTGCTGGGGTGATGCTTACTCCAGTGGAGGTGCATTGCCCCTTTTTTTACAAGGAATAGCAATGATCACTTCCAACTCTAACTACAGAACAACTCTGTTCTACTTCAACAATGTGGATCAGCTTCGTGATTTTGAGTCCTTCAAAATCTGCCCTGTCCACGCTGGTCAGCACATTCCAGATACTGAAGCTGATAAAGCGGATTACTGGTGTGTCATCGGAATTTATAAGGCTGAGCAAGCGCGAGCGAACCAAAGCCCTTCTTTTCCGGTAGCTGATTTACCTACTGAGCTGTACGCAAACCTGTTCGCACAACTGTGTCGTCAACTGGTCAGCAGTACACCTGACAGTGCTTCAACCAAAACACTGACAAAAGCTCTTCAGTCTCAAGCCTTAACAGCCTGAGATTAACCAATCTATCACTCAACCCACTGGGGTAATGCTTACTCCAGTGGAGATGGCATTACCTCTATTTAGAGGAATCAGTAATGTCAAATATGAAAGTAGTTGATCTTAATCAGCGTTCAGAGGAGTGGTTGCAATGGCGGTCTAAGGGAGTGACGGCATCGGATATTCCGATCATCCTTGGGCTCAGTCCATACAAGACACGTTGGCAACTTTGGGCGGAAAAAGTCGGGCGTATTAATGCTCCTGATATATCCAACAACCCCAATGTAAAACGTGGTGTTCGCCTTGAAGATGAAGCTCGCCAATTGGCCGAAGGTCGTTATGGTGAGGTTCTGCTTCCGCTCTGTGGGGAATGCGCTCGATGGGATGTGTTGCGTGCGAGCTTTGATGGGCTCGATTCAGCAATGCAACCATTTGAGTTCAAGGCCCCCAGTGAATCGGTGTGGGATGACATCGAAAAGAAAGGTGTCGAGTCCAGTACGTACAAATTGTATGAGGCGCAAGTCCATGCTCAATGTGCAGTTGCTGGGACGACAACCGGTCGCCTGATTTTTTATAAAGAAGGCGGTCAGGACCTAGATTTTTCTGTCACGTTAACACCTGAAAGGGAGAATGAAATCCTTGAGGCGGCAAAGCTCTTTTGGGAGCACGTAGTAACCAATACGCCCCCTGAGCCTGATCCTGAAAGAGACTGGTATATACCGGAATCTGGAGATCAGCAGTTCAAGTGGGATGCGTATGCTGATGCATGGCGCACGCAGCACCATCGCATACAAGCACTTAAAGATGAACTGAAAGTTCTTGAAAAAGAGCAGAAGGGGATTCAGAAGGCAATGATCACGTTGATGGGTCCGTTTATGCAGGCGGACATTGGTGGCGTGAAAGTTACCCGATTCATGAAGAAGGGCAGTATCGATTATGGCGCTTATCTGAAGGTCACGTTCCCAGATAAAGACCTAACCGATGAACTGGAGTCCTACCGCAAAGCGTCTCGTGAGGAGTCTCGCTTCAGCAGGTCTGAAGATGAACTCGTTAATACGGATGTTGGTGAGGTTGTGACTACGGTGAAATCTGCTTACTTCTGATATGTGAATTTAAGTGTGATGCCCTGGGGAGCTTGTAGCCCCAGGGTACAAATATTTGACTTGTCCACCATCGGACACCAGACAAGAATTCCGGCTTTCTTGCCCGTAAGCAAGGGAGCCAAACATAGCGGGTACTCCTGATTGGAGGCGAGGTTCGCAGGCTTCCCTAAAGCGTTTTCGCTGAGAGCGTTTTAGGGAGCCTGTGGGCTTCAAATTCAATCAAATTTAGGAGATTCGCTATGACACATTTCGTAATGACTGAAGAACAAGTACAGCAATCAGTTGCTGGTGCTCGAATAGAATCCGCCGTTTCGGTTGCGATCGCGCAAGCCGACAAAATGTCAGAATGCGGCGGTTGCCATATGACCGTGGTGCGCACAAAGCGTCATGGAATATGTATCTATCACGACTACCAGATGAAAGTTGCTAAAGATGAAATCATTGAAGAAATCTACAGCACAGAGAATGGTTTCATATTTCGGTCGGCTGCTTAATGGCGGCTCCGAAGGAAGTGGGCAATACATGCATAGAGATGCAGCCTGTCATCAGAATCTGCATCTTGTATTGCGCCTTACTACTCTATGTGAGGCGAGGCGGATACGTTGAGTATCTGCCTTCCTTATGTCCATTCTGGAAACGGAGTGGCTATAAGAAAGGCGAAATCGTCTTCACAGAATTTTGATCGTGCTCGCACGACAAAATAAGTGTCTATTCCGGATATTGAAACGGACACGACGGCTGCGGCTGTATATCCCTACTCAACATTTAAAGTCTAACCACGCCAGTAGGCCATCATCACCTACTGGGTGGTCGGTGTGCTTCTGGCTGGGGTGACTTATACCTCAACACAATGTAATAGGAGCACATCCATGACACATCGTGATCAAGCTTTAGCTGTTCGCACTACTTTCAACCTTGATGTACCCGCTGAGGTCATCACAGCAGGCTTTGCTGACACACAGAACCCTCATGTGCCTAACCGCGATGATGGCTATGTGTTTCGTCGGGAAACCTTGCGCGACATCCTGAGTTTTCTGGATGACCCCGATGGCGATGGTTTGTATTTCTCTGGTCACTACGGTGCCGGTAAAACAACCTTGCCCTACCAGGTAGCCGCTCGGCTTTGCTGGCCAGTTCAATCCTTCACGGCTCACAGTCGTATGGAATTTGATGATCTGGTTGGTACCTGGAAACTGGTCAACGGCACCATGCAATTCCTGCATGGACCCTTAGCCGTTGCCATGCGTGAAGGTCACTTGTTCATATTGAACGAAATCGACCGCGCCGATCCTGGTCAGCTTGCTGGTCTGCATGATGTCCTTGAAGGGCATCCCTTGGTTATTGCAACCAATGGAGGAGAGGTGATTCGCGCACATGAAAACTTTCGATTCATTGCCAATGGCAACAGCATGGGATCTGGAGACAGTACCGGGCTGTATCAAGGCGTTAACCAATTGGATATAGCCTTTATGGATCGATTCAGGGTGGTCGAAGTTGATTATCCAACCGAGGATGTCGAAATGATGATCCTCCAAAAGAAAACACCAGAGCTTCCCGAAGAAATCCGTCGGAACATGATTCGCGTTGCGAACCAGATCCGGAGGCTGTTCATTGGTGGAGAGGAATCGGCTACGCCGTTGACCATTACGATGTCTACTCGTGCCTTGTGCCGATGGGCAAAGTTAACCCTGGTGTTTCGCAATGCGCCTAACGCGCTCGCTTATGCTTTGAATCAGTCGTTGCTTGCAAAGGCTGAACCTGAACAGAAGATTGCGATCGAGCAAATTGCTAGAGACGTGTTTGGCTCAACCTGGCAACAGGGAGAGGCAGCATGAGCAATGAATTTGTCGTACTTCATTACCAGGATGGCAGCTCCGATAAGATCTGGGCTATCAATAAAGTAGCGAATGCGGATAACTCGCACACCGTTTGGTTTGGTAGACGCGGAACCAAGCTGCAAAGCAAGAAAGTTGGCTATAAAACATGGTCTTCTTTAATGCAAAGCAAGCTGGATAAGGGCTATCACGAAGTGGAAAACGTCACTATTGATGTTGAAAACAGCGTGGTTGTTCCTTTTCTTCAGGCAACTGAAGAATCCGAAGAGTTACCTGATGCCTTGTGGTACCGGGTGTCCAATCAGGTTCCTGTGAATGTGATTCGTGACTATCTGAATATCACTATTCAACTGGTTTCCGAGCATAGCAATGAGGAGTTAGAGCGGTTAATTCAGCTTCCGACTTACAAAGCGTTATATGCGGGGAAAAAGAGCGGTGGTGCTGACTACACGGAGGGGCCTTTGGCCCTTCTGTTGTTGTTTGGTTTACGTCGTTACCTAAATGATGTTGCTGGTTCTCCGCTATCTACGGAAATCATGCAGATTGCTAATGATGGAAGTGAGCTTCTCCCTGAGAGGTTTGCGGACATAGAGGACTATGTTCGTTCCTATGCCATTGGGTTGTTTGAACACAACGGATGGTTTGGGAACCGGACAAGTGGTGATTGGAAGGAATATGTCGATGGCGTAGCCAGACAGCATAACCTTTCTCACTACACCTCAGTAATTGGCATCAAGCCATTAGCAATTGTGATGGGATGTATTGACGCTCCGATTGATCTGACGGTTATCCGTACAGAGACAAAGGCTGCGTTTTTCTGACTGTCGCCAACCTGGATGGGCAACCATCCTATTCTCAACCTCCTCTGGCCTTTAGGCCAAACACTCAATCTCGCTAGGTAACTAGCTACTCAACCACTTTCTCTACAAGGAGATACACATGGAATTTATCCGTGGGACCACACTCGTCCATTTGAAAATGCGCTGCTGGGGCGGAGAGAAAAAGGCCTCCCGAGACAGCGACATTCACTTAGGCGCTGACGGCAAATTGCCGCCAGAAAAACTGCTCGATTTGGGCAGAAAGAAGATATTTCCACCAAAGGCGCTCGACCCTTTAATGAGTAAGCGTAAAGCGGCGGAAAGAGCTTGTTTAGCTGAAGGTACACGTTTCATGGGCGGCTTTGCCGTTCCCGATGATGTTGTAGAAGGTCTTTTGGCCAAACTCGAAGACATCAAGGAAATGTTCTATTCGGAGTTGCAGGTATTTCTTGCTGATTTCGACCGGAACAAAGAAGCGTGGATCGCGGAGAACGACGAATTTGCACACATCATTCGTGACCAGGTTCCTGACCGGGAAACGGTGTCAAAGTCGTTTGAATTCTCCATCAAGCTTTACAAGCTACAGCCACTCGAAGGCTTCGAGCCTGACGAAAATGAAGTGGCGAACCAGATCTTGCATGAGGTGGGTTTAACCTGCAAACAGATGTCTGATCGCATGTTGGACCGGAAACGGTCAATCAGCGGTAAGAACCTCTCTGAGCAGCTCGATCCTCTTATCAAGAAACTCGATACCTTGTCGTTCGGTAATGGTCGCATCCTGAAGGTACTTAATGAGTTTTTTGCTCTGCAAAAAGCCATTCCGATGGAAATGATTGACCAGGATCACCCGACATTTGGGCAAGTGCTTACCTTCCTTTCAATGTGTTCTGACAGCGACAAGCTTGAACGAATCATTGATGGGCAATTTTCAGTAAGCAAGCTCATAGAGGATATGAAACGGTCGGTAACGGTTTCCAGCTCGTCTGGACCAGAGCCAACCATACCAAAATCAACCCAACCTGCGGCTGTGACAACGCACACCATAACGGCTGGGGCTTACTTCTAGGGAGGTTCGTATGAACAAACTGCAAACCGCCCTGGAAAGGGCTCTACCTATTGTTGCGGCTGCCTATGGCGAACAGTTCGGTGTCAATGTTGTGCTGTCTGGCACGGACGCATACACCGATGGTGAGACCATTTACTTGCCTTTGCTGAACGCTATGAGTGAGCTGAGAGAAGTGTTGTTTGGCTATCTCGCTCACGAAGCTGCGCACGTTCGATCATCGGATTTCAACACCTTGAAAAAGTGTAAGAGTCCGATGGAGAAATCCTGTACCAACCTCATCGAGGACATCAGGATCGAGCGTCTCATTCAGGAAGTGTTTCCTGGTACTCAGTTTACGCTGAATGCCATGTGGAGCTATATCGTGGAGCAGGGCATGAGCCCTCCCGCGACGCCTGAAGACAATGAAGCAACCCAGTTGTTTCAGTACCTCTTACATCGCTTGCGATCGGAGGTGCTGCATCGGGACGCTTCAACTCCGCTGGCGGAGTCAAGCCAACGGGTGGTTGAACAGACATTTCCGGTAGGTTTTTTCGTCCGTTTGGATGGCTTGCTTGGAAAACACTTGGACAACTTAACCTGTAGCGACGACTGCCTGAAGTTGGCGAGAGCCATACTCAAGGCCTTGAAGGATGCTGAAGAAGAGGAACGCCAACAGCAACAAAACCAGGAACAACAGCAGCAAAGCAGCGATTCATCGCAAGGTGATCAAAGCCAACAAGCTGGTGGATCGGGTGGAAGTGGTGACGGCGAATCACAACCTCAACCGGGAAAGGCAGACTCATCGAACGGTGGTGATGCTAACCAGGGGACAGGAGACTCACAGCAGTCCAGCGCAGACAGTGATGGCAACGGCAACCAGGCTCAGGATACTGGGTCAGGAAACCAGTCATCGTCGGCCCAAGGTGCATCGGATTCGTCCGGTGATCAGGGTCAACCTCAAGGTGGCAACGGTGCTTCTTTGCATGAGCGGCTCATTAACGAGACCAATCTGCCAGAGGATGCCGTTGGGCAGCTACGAGAGCAATTGGCAGATCAAGCCCGTAAAGACAACGATGGAGAACGTGTGGCCATTGATACGTCCAGCGTGGGGAGTGATGCCCGAAATCATGGTGATACCAGTAGTTTGAAAACCGGCATTCTTGCCTCTTCAACTATTCGGTCGCGCCTGCTCGGTCTGCTGCAAGCCCAAACCCGTCAAAAGCAATGGTTACATACCAGAGGCAAGCGGGTAGACGGCAAACGCCTGGCCAGACTGCCAACCGGCGATTCGCGGGTGTTTATCCAGCGAGAGGAGATGCAACGACCTGACACTGCGGTTCATGTGCTGCTTGATTGCAGCGGTTCCATGAATCGAATTCAGGAAGTCGCAAATCAAGCCACGGTGTCCTTGGCATTGGCTGTATCCACTATCCCGAAGTGTGACATCGCTGCGTCGATGTTTCCGGGTATTGGTGGAGAGGTCAGTCCGATACTGCATCGTGGTCAGCCTGTTCGTGCTGGTCTGGGACGATTCGCTGTTTGCTCAAGTGGCGGTACACCATTGGCAGAAGCCATGTTGTATGCCGCCAGAGAGTTAGTGGCGAGTAAGCGTCAGCGCAAGGTGCTCATCATCATCACTGATGGTGCCCCAAATAATGGGGGAGCAGTTCGATATTTGAACGACCTTGTTGCTGGTCACGTTGATACCTATGCAATTGGTATCGGCTCAAATGCGGTTAGTCAGTACTTCGAGAAGTGGTCTGTGATCAACGATGTGAAGGAGCTTCAAAAAGCGCTTTTCACGATAGCTGGCCAATTCCTCGACCTGCACTAATGGCTTCGCTCAACACCCTGCGGGGATACATCTCCCCCGCACGGGTGAGGTGTGTCTTCCCGCTACACCGGGAGGTCCACTATGGAGCAACTGTCATTGATGGACTTGCTTGAGGCGCTTGAGAACGACACAAAGTTCGAGGGTGACCTGGAGAAGATCCTTACCGATGAAGATATTCCGTACCTTCGGGAAAACCTACTAATCGAGTCAGTGAAATCTGCCTTTGGTGAAAGTCGTGGTGGCCAGAAACGTAAGCCATCTGATGAAGCCTGGGAGTGGATTATTTCGGAAGATCGGGAGCTGCCGTTCTCGTTCAACCAATGCTGCCTCGCTTGTGGAGTCGATCCCGACAAGATGCTTGATTGGCTGCGTTACTACAAACGCAAGTTCATGAGCTAACTCAACCCAAACCTGGGACATAAACACTGTGTCCCTATGGGCATGGTGTGTCCCTCACTCAACGAAAGGTAAACACCATGTCTAATACTCAACAAAATGTAATTAAACATCAGCAGGTAAATGCACGCGGTACACCGATTCGCCAAATCACGGTTTATACCCCGGAGCGAGTAACAGAGCTGTTCTATCAGTTTGTTATGGAGCAATGGGTACCGTACAAGCGAGTCGTTCATTCCGTGCATTGATAAAGGGGCCTCGCCCCTTTGTTTCACTGGCTGACAGTGGAACTGAAAAATTTGGTGAAACTGTCAGAGGGAGATACCTATGAAGAAACGAAACTCAACTGAAATGAAGCGCCGAATGGAAGGCCGTTGGCTTGCTGCTTTCAAAGCACTCGCGCCAGCACTGGATCAGGCCATCGACAACCTCGGTACGAATGTACCTTGCCCGGTTGAAGGTGGAACGGACGGTTTTAGGCTTTTCAAAGACGCCAACTACACAGGCGGTGGAGTAAAACAGTCATGGCGTATTATCCCGGAAGGGATCGATATGCTCATGTGGGTAAATGATTGGTCCTTTACCAAGGTCTACGATGAACTTGAAGCCTGGTTGGGTGATAAACCTGTCGAGGCTGGACCGAAATATCTACCAAAGCCTAAGCCTGTAGATGAAGAGGGTCTGCGCAAGTGGCTGAACAGGATTTGGAAAGAGGCATTGCCTTTGACCGATCTTGCAGCTTATCCAGCTCGGGCTTACTTCAGCTACCGTTGGGTGAATACTGCTGCATTGTCTGCCAACGATGTGCGGTTTCATCCTTGTCTTAACTACAAAGACAAACAGGGCAACGTTCTCGGTAAGTTCGGAGCAGTCCTGTCCCTGGTGCGCAATAACGAGGGAGAGCCAGTCGCGATACATCGGACGTTCATCACTAAAGGTGGATTGAAGGTAAATCTCGGCAAAACTCATAAACCTAAGAAGATGACGCCTTCTGTGAATCAACGCAGTAAGGGGCGGCATATTCGGTTGTTTGCACCACAAAACGGTTACTTGGGAGTCTCTGAAGGTCTGGAAACTGCGCTCGCGGTATACCAGGCTAAGCAGTTTCCCGTTTGGCCGGGCCTGTCCAACACAATACTTCAATCGTTCGTTCCTCCAAAGGGCGTGCATACGATTCTGAATTTTGTGGATAAAGACAGAAACAAAGCAGGGGAGAATGCGGCGGAAATTCTTCGGGCAAATTTAGCGCCTAAAGGTATTCGCGTTATCGACCTGTTACCTCCAACGCCGATTCTCGATACCGATGAAAAAGGTGTTGATTGGGCGGATCAGTTGAAAAGGGATGCCAGTGGCTTTGGTCTGATAGACCAGGCACTTGCCTTCAGCCGACTGAAACAAGCCTGACTACCTCAACTACTACCCTGCGGGGACACACTCCCCGTAAGGGGAGTAGTGTTTCTGCGGGTTTCCTCAACATAAGGAGATCAATATGCAGAATGATTTATCAACCATGCAGTCGGTCGAAATACCGGTTAGCAAACTTGAACAAATGGCTTATGGCCATGCGACAGCCCAATTCATTAGCTGTGACAACGGCTTTGAAGGCACCTGGTTTGAACGCTATCAGTATCTGTCTGAGTGTGTTTCAGACAACAAAGAGCCTGAAGGGTGGGTTGCGTGGCAGCCGTTTGAAACATGGGAATGGAGCGACATCGTTGAGCAGATCGACAGTGAAGCTGACTCATTTCTTTCCACAATGAAGCAAGCGCTGGAGTATGCCAAAAATAGCATTGTTGCTTCAGCAATTGATTGCTCACTCGATAGCGATATGAATCAGTTGGATATGATTCATTTGATCGAGCTGGGTTCCAAAGAGCAGTAAACCACTGGTGAAGTAATTCACCAACATACGATGAATTCGACCCTGGAGGGTGTTGCCCTTCAGGGGCTACATCCGTCCGGACGTTGAGGTCATTAAACGAAAGGAAGGTGTAGTATGGATAATCGTAGAATGTTCAGGGAAATCAGCAGGCTCCGCACAACGGACCTGTTGATTGCCAAGATGGACTGCACCAGGAGAATTGCCCTGTTTAAATCGTTGAAGCTTGGTCTTCTCGGTTTGCTGGGTATCTTCGTTGGCCATGTCGCCAAATCACTGTTAGCGGCACAAGCTATGTCTTGGATAGACTACCTGTCTGTCTCTCTGGCTATGTACTGTGTGATTGGCTATTTGGTCCTCGATGCTCTTGAAGCAAGTTCAACCGCTCTAAAAGAGCTGATCTGCGACCTACTTGCCCTCCGGATGAGTAGGACCGGGAAGAAGTCTTGACAAAAGGCTTCTCTGGGATTATTTAACTAAGAGGGTACAAGTTATGTGGATCACAGTCATGAATCTTTTAATGCTGTTAGCTGTTGCGTTATTACTACTGTTTACTGGGATAGCCGTTCGCGCCTATGTGCAAGAGCGTCACTCCTGGAAAGACATTGAAGTAAAAGCGAGCCAGTCTGGCATAAAGGGATTTGATGAATAACAGTTAAGGGCCTCTTCGGAGGCCTTTTTCTTATCCGTATTATTTTGATGGGCAGAAGGGCGATACTTCCAAGTATGCCGCGTTAATTGAGCAGGCAAAATGATATAGCTTCCAAAAGCCATCCAGCTTGTTTCTTTCCAGTACATCTTTCACGGTTCGTGAATCACAAAGCAGCCTTGGTAGGCGGATAACGTCACCATCGGCCATTTACGGTATAGGAAATGGTTTGAATGTCCGGTATGGACTGAGAAAGTAAGCACGAGATTTCAGCTTCAGATACTTCTAGTTTTTCGACATCCGCGACGGTATATGAGCGGATCTCTTTTCCAGGAATAAATTCCAAATAATCTGCCTTATCTCCTATAGCCTGTTCAATGTAAGGAACGGCGCTCATTATCAGTTTATGTCGAAGTAAACTCGATATTTCAGGCTCGCTTACCAGGTCAATTCTCAGGCGAGGTAATGGTGCATCCATCCGGTACCAATGCACGAGATCAATCCCTTCACTGCGGCTTTTAACCAGGTGCTGAAGTTCTCGAAAGAATAGGGTGCTGGATGGTATGGATAAGGTTTCCGATACGTCTATATCGCTAAAGTCGGTCATGTTGTCCCCCGGTTCGTCTTGGACCGACTCCTCATACTATGCACCGAACGTCCGGTGTCATCAAAAAACTGGAGATTTCTAAAGAAAGTCAGGCCATTAAGGAGGTAGTTCTTCAACATGGAGTGTTTCGCCCGAAGATTTGCGGAAACTGAATACAAACACACCAGCGATAGAACCTGGTTGCAGCGGCTT
>DBSW01000021.1:14603-15784 GCA_002306745.1 Dehalococcoidia bacterium UBA1332
ATAGAACCTGGTTGCAGCGGCTTGCTAAGGCGTGTCGCGCATGTGCGACAAAGTATAACGTAAAGTCGCACATATGAGACAGCTACGGCGCAGATTATCTGCATTCATGAAGGCAAAAAGAGGTGACAAGCCCCTTCGGGAGTTTGCGGCTAGGTATGCCTTGTCAAAAGACACTGTAGCTCGTATTGAGAGCCAAGATCAAAATGTGACCATCGACATGCTGGAGCATATGTGTAAGGTATTTCGGTGCGATGTAGGTGATCTCTTCCCGCCAGTTGATGTGAGCTCTGCTGACGGGGAATAGCCGTTATTTTTTCGACTCTTTTGCGATCTCAACCAATTCAGCCTGAAGTGACTTGTTATCGTCTCGTGCTTCTTTCAATTCTTCTTTGAGGCCTTTGATTTGCTCGTTTCGCTCGTCAACTCGTGCGGACAGGGCAGCCAATTCAGTCTGAAACCGCGCATTCTCTCCTTGGGCAGCGTCCAGGTCGGACTTCAATTTCTGGATCTCTTCACCTTGTTCGTGCTCCAGTGTGAGAAGATCTGCAATACGTGTCTCCAGGCGAGAAATCTCATTCAGAGCTTCATCTCTCTCATGGGCTGCGGCGTCTATATTGGCTTGGGCTTCTTGCTGTATTTTTTCAACGGTAGCAGAAGCCAGTTTACTCGCTGCTGTCCACACCTGGCTGAGAGAAGTCTCGATGGCTTTTTTCAGCTCAGATGGAATTTCAAGGGCCGCTACAACTCGTGCCTTTTGCGACTCTCTCCATTCTCGCATGACGGGAGAAATGTGGGATAACGATCCACTCCCCATGCGCTCGCGCACCTGCTCATTGGTTGGGTTCTCGTTGCCCTCGGCAACCAATGCGTTGGCGGCCTCAACGATCCTTTCTTTGATTTCCGGTTTGATCTTCATGGGTATTTTACCTGCTTTGTATCAAATGTATGTATGTATCGTACATACAATACATACTATACGCAACAACCTGAGTCCGTCCAAGACTCTCCTAGTGGAGTTTTTGGCAGTTGCTAGTTTCAGGACCCGTGAGATAGTGGATTTAATCGAATCAGGAGACGAGCATGGACTACAAGTTTTTGAGTGTGGATCTGTCTGCGGCGACCTTTGAGGGACTCTCTTTGTCTCATCATCGGAAGATCGCATTATTGGGTACCATTACCAT
>DBSW01000021.1:16151-31151 GCA_002306745.1 Dehalococcoidia bacterium UBA1332
TGGCGCGTTGATTCATTACATCGCTGGTGGTCAGTTCATCATGTATAGCGCTGCTCAGACGTTGGCTAGGGTAACTCCGCTCGGTGTCCTTTACCGACAGGACAAGGCCGTGCTTGATAGAGCCAAAAGAGAGCTGCTCTCGATAGCTCGGGAGGTTCAGTTCAGGGATTACCTGGAATATGGCAAGATCAATCCGGCTATTCGATCCCGTAGTAGTTTGGTGGTGATGGCTCACCAGAAGAAAGGTGATCTGAATCAGTGGATCGGCAGTGCTCGGAATCTTAAGCAACTGGCAAATCTTGTTTATCAGATATACCTAGTTGAACAAATCCTGGCGCAAGACATCGAGTCCGAACTTCAACCTTCCTAAATCATAAAGGGTCATTCTCGCATGACCCTTTAAACCTCCTTTTCCTCTTCAGAATTCATACCATAGCTTCCAGTAAAAATGGAGGCTTGGATGTTTATCAGTACACCCTTTGTCAGATTCGCAGTTAACCGTCTCTATCGCCAAGGCAAGCTGGATAAGCAGCAGCGAGATTACCTGATTCTTCAGGACCGCCAGATCAATGTGATGATCACTATTGGCGCATTGGTACTGCTCGCGGCCTATTACATTCGTTAGACAGGGGATTTCATGTGAGCAATATCGTTCATGTTGACTTTAGTGCAAGGAAATCTGAAAGGGCATTCAGTGCGGACGTGTACTCCTTTGACATGAAAAAGTATCGGTTTCAGGTGGTGGCGACATCGATCACAGAAGCTTATTACGCCTTTGTTGCTGAGGCTGTCCAGCATGGTGTGAATGTCATTCGTTGTATAGCAATTTATCTAGGGCTGTCGGACCAAAGGGCGGAGTACCAGGTTCCAGCAAAGGTTTGGCAACAATATGATCCGGTTGCTGGTGGATTGGTCGAGTTCTGACGATGAATTGGTTCCGATCTCCAAAATCCTACCCATACATTGTTGTTGCCACTGCATCAATACTGATGATGGTAATTCTCACTTCTGGTGAGCCTGTTTCCATCACTTTTCCTTTGCTGCTTTTTATGTCCGCAAAACTCAGCGTCATCTTTGGTGCCGTTGAGATTGGGTTGTCGTCCATCGGGCGTTACGAAAGTAAAGAGGATGTATACCGGGCGATTAGCAGAGCTATCTCTGCATTTGGTATGGCGATGTGCTTCATGTTGTTGATCGGTGCGTATGAGGCCGCGAAGAGGTGAGGGCAGAATCCGTGAAAATTATCAGGATCAGCGAAAGTCATGTCTTAGCAAATGATCGTTGGCTTTATCACGTTCTTGAGCACCTGGATACCTTCACCTTGTTGGAGTGTCGGGGTAGAAGAGAAGTCTGCCTTAGAGATATTACGCACACGCTGATTCTTGATCATTTGGATGAAGCAGAAAGTCCTACAGAAATTTTGAACCAAGTGATGAGTGCTTCCTGCGAAATTAAAACGCTGGTTGTTGTGGCTTCGGAACCAGAAGCAGACATCAGTGGAATCGGTTTTGACCTGCATATAGCAATGCGGCAAGACCTTGATTGCTTGGAAAGCATTGGTGCTGTCTGTGTGAACGACTTGGGCATGGCAGTAAACCTAGTGAAGGACAGTTTGGTGAAAGCAGCATAGGAAACAGAGATGAATGATGAAACGGCACAATTGATGGAGGAGGTGGACACCGAGAATCAAAAATCGGTTTCCTACGACGATGAAACTGTTATCTGGGAAGGAAGGCCTTCTCAGTGGGTGAACCTGGGCACTTTTCTCTGGTGGGGCGTGTTTTTCATCGGTTCTGCCGTATCACTGTTCCTCTGGGATGCAGGTTTGAACGATGGGTACAGTGCTCTCATCAATGAGGCTGTTTATTGGGTTTGTTATGGCCTTATGGGATTGTCGATTATCAGCGTCCTCTACGCCTATCTCTCTGTGCATTATGAGCACACTGTTATCACGCGAAACAAGATCAAGGAAGCGAAGGGGATCACAAGTATCTTCCGGCAGGAGTTGTTCTGCGAGATCAGCGACATTAAAGATATTAACAGCCCTCCAGCCGGGCTTCTTGGTCTTGTGGGGTTGTCAACGCTGGTTATTGAAACTAACGACGACCAGCCAATTATAAAGATCCGTGCGATCAAGAATCGCGACCAATTAATTGAAAAGCTCCTTCCTATTTGGCGCAAGCTGAAAATCGAGCGAAAGGGGTACTTTGGAGACCGATAATGAAAAAGACAAAGTATGCTGCCCTGTTTGGGGGTTTGGCGATTTCCTCCCTATGCCTTGCTGGACCGCCAGAGCGTCATGATCCTGCATTGAGGAATGCTACGAAAGAAACTGCTATTGAGTTTGTGGCCAAGTATTACGCCCATATGGATCGAGGGATGTCCAGGAGGCACCTTGAAAGTTACTGGACCGAAGACAAGATAGAGCAGCTCGATAAACTGACGGTAAGCATTGCTGAGAAAACGGGTAAAGAGCTGGTTCACGAAAGCCAGCGGCTAATGGATCTTGAGCACATGGAATCCCGGTGTGAAGACATTGACCTCGTGAAAGCTAAAGCCTATGGATCGTCATCGAGAAAGGCAAAGCTTGAGTATGTCGTTAACAATCACTGCGAGAGCTGGAGAGGGTCTTTTTCGAGAACCATTCACTTGCGGTTCTCTTCCGATCAGAAACATTGGTTGATTGACGAAATTGAAGATGGAGAAAAGCAATGAGGTTGTTAGGTATCTTGGCCGCGCTCAGTCTTTCATTATTCAGCTCTATTGCAGCGTCAGAGTCGAACAGTCCCGCAGAAAAGCCTTTCCCTGAAGTAACCTTTGACAAGGTTCAGGAAATATTCGGGCATAACTTGGACACTGACGATACCGTCCTCAAGACGCTGTTGTTGGCTATCGGGATGGATCACACATCAACTGAATCACCTCACGCCAACGAGCGGATTGGCATTCCCTATATAGTCCATGAAGGGCCGGGCTATTGGGTGGCGCGTCTTAAATCCGGTGAAAGAAAGCTTGAAGTCCTGGTCAACAATGCCTTGCTTCTGCTTTTCACCAAAGAAGAAATTCCCAAGGCGCAGGAGACGGCTTTTGCATTAATGAAGTCTGCCGCAGACAAAGGGTACTGGCCAGCGGATTACTATGTGGCAGAAAGTAATTTGTCGAAGCACTTGACGGTGGATTACACCGAAGGCTCCTCGTCCGCAAGGGTGATGGATGAAAAGTCAAAGGTGATTGCTAAGGACACCATGACCCGATACAACCGTTGCGCTGACATGGGCTTTGCGCCTTGCCAATATCGAATTGGGTTCTGGCTATCCAACTCAATCAAGACGCTCAAAGATGGGCTGGATGTACTCAGAACGGCGATTCACACCTCCAGAAATGACACTCGCTACCAGGGTGTGCTCGATGGCGCTTTAATCATGGCGGCAAAGGAGATCGTCTTTAAGGGGGATCAGGTCGGCATGGATAAGGTCGTCCGTGAAGAGTACGCCAATCTGGTAAAGCAGCAGCTTGCTATGCTTGGCAGGGCAGCAAAAGACAGCGAAAAGAAGTAACGGGGCGGGCTTCGAGATGGACATTCAATCATCTTCTTTTCGCTACGGCCTATATCTTGATCCGGCACCCGACGATGAGGTTGTGCCCTGCCTGAAAGAGGCAGAGAAGAAGGCAAAAAGCTTATCTATGGATAAAGGTGGCGTGCTCGTTGCCGTCTGGCAGGATGGCGATAGGGTTGTTCGTCTTTTCGCAGGTGGGGATGAGTTTGTTCCTGTGAAGCTCTGATTTTGTATTGCTGGAAGCCCAGATGATAACGTTTATAACCGATATTCTCACACCTGCTGAACCTGACATTCTGAAAGGGTTTGAGCACTATGACTTGGTTTTTGTACCGTTGGATGATGATCTAAGTGCAGACTTCCTTCGGATTTCACCTCCAGAAACTGGGTGGTCACACGATGAACTCTGTCGCCACTCTGGGAGGCTTGAGTGTGGTGACGCTTACCTCGCTCCTCCGGGTATTCCTCTGAATATCCTATCGGCTCAATGGGTCGGTAGCTCTGAGGTTTAAATTGCTACTGACCCAGTATGCGTTGAAATTGTGGTGCAATCTCCTTTGACTCCAGCGGCACAATTCTCCTATTGGCTCAGTATCTGCTGTACCGCCTGAAGAAGCTGCTCTGGCGTGCGGTACCCCTTCAGGAGGTAGTCCTGACCTGTCTGGTTATCCAGGATGCGGATAGCCGGTGTCGCAGTAATACCGGCGCGGCGGCCATCTTCATAATCCTGATTGATCTTGCCCTTATGGTCATCCGAGGCAAGACAGTTACCGATGAGGCTTCCGTTAAGTCCGAATGATCGAACGTATTCCGGAATATCACCCAGGCCTTTGCCATTTCCTTTTGTGTCCATCATGAACCTTTCCAGGGCGATCCACGCGGTTCGGTTGTCATAGGCTTCCTTTACGCACTCAATGGCTTGGCTCTCAATAGCCGCGACCGGGTTATGGCTGCCGAGGGGAAAGTGTTTGAATTCCCAGTTAATCACGCCTTGCGAGTGTTCTACGACTTGTTTGATGCTCCCGTGCATCTTTCGGCAGTAAGGGCATTCGATGTCTCCATACTCTTGGAGCGTAATTCTCGCGTTGAGCTCACCATAGATCAGTCGGTTGTCCGGCGTAGATACCTGGGCTAACTGAAACTGTTCTTCCAAGCTGGACAGGAGTTCTTGCGCCTTGCGCTTCTCCAGTGAGGATAGCCGGTCATCGACCAGTGTGATCACGTCATGTTGAGAGAGGTGCTCTACGGGGGGTTGGTCAGTGCTGGCCTTCAGGTTAATCAGCTCCGTGTGTAGATAGATGTTGGATGCTATAAGAGCGACTGTTGAGATGCTCAAAACCCCGGTTATTAACTGATTTCCGCGCATAAAATCCTCATTTTTCTAGCAAATAAGGCACTTTAATCAATCTGGTTGTTGAGATCCGGGTTAATGGGTCAGGTATCCTCAACCTATTACCATGAATACTCAAAGTTGTTTTACAGTATAAAAACTTTACAGTAAATAAATTTTGGGGTAGCCTGATTATGTGATGGTTTAATGAGGCTACTCATGGCTGATGAAAAGCATGAAGTTCTACTAAGGCTGAGAGCAATTGAATTGCTGGCATACTGGGAGGGACGATTGGTTACCAATCGGCTCATGTCCTGGTTTGGTATCAGCCGACAACAGGCTTCATCTGATATTAAGCGTTATATAAGTGTTCACAATCCTGGCTCCCTTTATCACGATCCGGGAGTTAAAGGGTATGTCCCACAAGGGGACTTCCAACCGGTCTTAACGAAGGGTCATATCAACGAATACCTGGATATGATTTCCGGTCTGGTCAGCGAATCTGTCGCTGTGACTCTCGAATCCGAAGATCATCTTGCTGCTGTCCAACTGCCCGATCGCACGGTTCGGCCAGAAATAGTCCGAGAAATATTGCGAGCTTGCCGGACGCAAACCAGCGTAAAAATCCTCTACGCCTCTATGACCAACCCTGTGTGGAGTGAGCGTGTTATATCTCCGCACACACTGGTTTATACAGGGTTCCGTTGGCATGTTCGTGCGTACTGCCACAAGCGTGGTGAATTCCGTGACTTCATTCTGTCCAGGATAGACCGGACACCAAAACCTGCTACAGAGTCGTCACCCGATCCAATGCACGACTCATTGTGGAATGAGCAGATCCTGTTAACCATTGTGCCGAACCCAAAGTTGAACGATGGGCAGAAAGCTCTGGTAGAGAAGGATTTTGGTATGCCCGATGGTCGGTTACAGATTTCGGTGAGAAAAGCACTGGCACACTATACCTTGCAGCGTTATCAGGCGGCGATAACCGTTGATGAAGCAGCCGATGAGTTTAAGTTCCCCATCATCCTACTGGATTCAGATCGAAAGAAGCTGAGTCCTTTTTTGTTTGGCTCAGAGTCTTAGGGGAGGTTGAGTTTGATAAAGCAGTTCCATTATGACAGCGACATGGCGGGTGGCTCCCTCATGGTGAGAGAAAGCCGTATCGTTGCTGGTTTGCTAATGGACGGCGTAACACCTGAACAGTGGGATGAAGCAATTCGTGTAGAGAACGTGTTGCAAAAACGCACGCCAGCGTCAGCAAAGCGAAATGCCACGGCGATTCGCAAACGACTTGAGCGTCTGGAGCCGGAGTTCTGGCGAGCGTTGAGAGATGGTGATGACGAGCTGGCCACACAGGTGGCCTTTTGTGGTGCGCTGGAGCGGAATCTTTTGTTGGTGGAGTTTATGGAGACGGTACTTCGTGATGCCTACATGTCGAGAGCTGAGCATCTCGATGCGTTTGTTTGGGCGGATTTTCTCGAAGACCGGTCGCATAGAGATCCAGCTATTTGTGACTGGAAGGAATCCACGAAAAAGAAAATGGGGCAGGTGGTGTTTCGTATGCTTGCCGAGGTTGGGTACCTGAAGAGTACACGAAAGCTTGAACTACAGCATGTTGTGGTAAGGCCTGAAGTCAAAACCATGCTCGAAGAGCATTACAAACAGAGAATTAAAAAGTGCATGGAAGTGTCGGCATGGACGCGATAAGTGCATTGGGAGCAACTATGGATCAACGACTACATGACCGGCTGAATCAGATACCAGACAAGATTCTGTCCCCAGAGTTTTTGAGTGGGCAGGGACTGGGAAATGAAATTGGCTTCTGGATATTTGATTACGAGCCTGAGCAAGAACTTGGGGTTCGAGAGTATATCGAATTCCTTGAGGTTATGTTGGCCAAGAAGCACAGCCATTTGAAGGTGGTTAACATCAATCTTCTCAAGTGCCTGGTCGGTTATCTTGCCGATCGCAACTTCGTTGATAAAGCCATAGAGATGCAGAAGATCAAAGGTGATGAGGCCTTGATGAAAGCCTTGAAAGGGCCGCTGCACATGGACAAATTCGCGCCTTACCTGACAGAAAAACATTCCGCTACCGAGCAGGACATCATCTTCATTACTGGAGTGGGTTCTGTTTGGCCGTTATTGCGAGCACACAACCTGCTAAACAGCCTTCATTCACTGTTGGGGCATAAGCCTGTCGTCCTGTTTTATCCCGGCCAATACAACGGCCAGGCAATGAGCCTGTTCGGGAGAATACCCAGCAACAATTACTACAGAGCCTTCAGGTTGGTTCCGTAAGCGATGGCGACCAATTAATAAGAATTTCAGGGGAATCAACACACTATGAACATCAAAGAACTCTTTTTTAAGCCACTGGATCGCTCAATTAACGGCGTTGTTAAGGCTGACCAGGATGATGATGCCACTGTTTACCAGGAACTGGATGAATATGTGGTGACCAATGAGCTGGAGAAGCATTTTCGGGATTTCTTTCAGTCCTACGGTACCGATCTCAATGACCCCTCCATCGCTAACCGAGTGGGGGTGTGGATTTCTGGTTTCTTCGGCTCTGGTAAATCGCACTTCCTGAAGACCTTATCCTATATTCTGGCCAACAAGGTGGCGCGGGATTCAGAAGGTAACGAGCGCAGTGCAGTTGCGTTTTTTGATGAGCACAAGATCCGAGATGCCTTTATCCGTGCAGATATTGATAAAGCCGTAAGCGGTCATTCCGATGTCATTCTGTTCAATATTGACAGTAAGGCCAGCTCAAACGATGACGGCAACCCTATCCTTAATGTCTTCCTGCGAGTGTTCAATGAGCACCAGGGTTTTAGCGGCGATCACCCGCACATCGCGCACATGGAACGCCATTTGGCCCAGAAAGGTGCCTATGAGACCTTCAAGGCTGCTTTTGAAGAATCCAGCGGTCTGTCATGGACTGAAGAACGTGACGGGTATCAGTTCTACCAGGATGACGTAGAGAAGGCCATTTCCAAGGCGTTGAACCTGTCGCCGGATGCTGCCCATAAATGGTTTGAAGAGTCCGAAGAGACGTTCAGCGTATCTGTGGAGAATTTCTGTCACTGGGTTAAAGAGTACCTGGACAGTAAAGATCCGAAACACCGGATACTGTTCCTGGTGGATGAAGTCGGTCAGTTTATTGGCAGTAATACTCGCCTGATGCTGACCTTGCAAACCATCACGGAAAACCTGGGCACCATCTGTAAGGGGCGTGCCTGGATCATAGTAACCTCTCAGGCCGATATGGACGCGGTACTGGGCGAGCTGTCATCTTCCAAGGCCAACGATTTCTCCAAGATTGCCGGTCGGTTCAAGACCCGGTTGTCGCTGTCCAGCTCGAATACCGATGAGGTTATCCAGAAGCGTTTGCTGCGCAAAACACCGGAAGCGGCGGATATGCTCAAGTCCGTGTTCGACCAGAAAGGCGACATTCTGAAGAACCAAATTACCTTCGATCGCTCCGGGCCTACGCTCAAGAACTTTGATGGTCCAGATAGCTTCGTCAATAACTATCCTTTTGCGCCATACCACTTCCAGTTGGTTCAGAAGGTTTTTGAGGAGATCCGTAAAGTCGGGGCCACCGGGGCGCACCTGGCTTACGGTGAGCGGTCTATGCTGGACGCCTTCCAAATGGCCGCCAGCTCCATCGCCAAGGAAGAGGTGGGAGCCCTCGTGCCTATGCACCGCTTCTATAGTGCCGTTGAGGGCTTTTTGGATACAGCCGTCAAACGCACCATCGATCAGGCCGGTGAAAATGCCACGCTGGACAGTTTCGATGTTCAGATGCTCCGCACATTGTTCATGATCCGCTATGTAGACCTGATCAAAGGAACTCTCGATAACCTGGTCACCCTGTCGATTGAGAAAATCGACGATGACAAGCTGGCGCTACGCAAACGTATCGAGGAGAGCCTTCAGCGTCTGGAGAAGGAAAGCCTGATCACTCGTAATGGTGATGAGTTCCTGTTCCTGACCAACGAAGAGCGGGACATTACTCAGAAGATTAAGGCTACTGACGTTGCCAGCTCGGAAGAAAACAAAGAACTGAGCAACCTGATTTTCAAAGACCTTCTGCGAGATACCAATAAATACCGGCATCAGCCCAACAAGATGGACTACAGCATTGGCCGGTACCTGGATGGGCATACCCTGGACGGTAAGTATGAAGCTGACCTGAAAGTGGAAGTGGTGTCACCGCTGGACACTGATTACAGCCAATACTCTGAGGCTGGCTGCATCAACAAAAGCGCAGAGGGCGAAGGTCAAATCCTTATTAAGCTGGGCGATGATAAGCAGTTCTTCAGTGAACTCCGCACCTGGCTGAAGACCAACAAGTTTATTCGTCTGAACGACGATGGTACCCAAGCGGACATTACCCGTATCTTGGCTGATCGTGGTCGGGAGAACCAGGAGCGTAAAAAGCGCCTGCGTGCCCGGATGGAAGACATGCTGTTGAAAGCGGAGGTCTACGCTCTTGGTCAGCATCTTTCTCTATCTTCATCCAATGCACTTACCAAGCTTGATGAGGCCTGCCGCTACCTTCTGGAGAATACTTACACCAAGCTGAGCTATATCAAGGTCTACCAGCAAGACCCTTGGCGCGAGCTTAATGCCGTTCTGACCGTCGATGATATTGGACAAATGGGCCTGTCATTGGAAGGTGAAGAGGGTAATCCAAAGGCAACCCGCGATGTTGAGCAATACATCGGGCTTAGGGCGACCGGGACCGAGCGTATCCTGCTTTCAGACATTGTTGAGCGTTTCGCGAAGCGACCGTATGGCTGGCCAGATGCTGAGATTCTGTTGATTGTTGGCCGTTTGGCTGCGGCTGGCCGGATCTCGTTCCAGCTTGGGGGTGGAACGCTGCCTGTCAGGGAGGCGCTGGAGCCTCTCCAGAATACACGCCGTCGTCGCGAAGTCTCAATTATCAAGAAACGCCAAACGGATGAAGCAGTGCTGAAGCAGGCGCGTAACCTGACTCAAGACCTGTTCTCTTCGATGGGACCGGCCACCGAGAAGGAGTTGTTTGAGTTTTACACCCAGCACTTCAGCAAGTGGCTGGCCAATCTCAAATCCTACAAAAGCAAAACCGATGTGGGCCGTTTTCCAGGAAAGACAGTGATTGAGCAGTCAATCCTGACTCTGGAGCGCTTGCTTAGCAACGATGATAGCTTCGATTTCTTCAAGCAGGTCGTGGATAAGAAGGATGATTACCTCGATCTGGAGGAGGATTACCGGGACATCCACGAATTCTTCAGTAACCAGATCCACACCTGGCAGCAGCTTCAGCAGGCACTTCGTCACTTTGATAAGAACCGTCAGGCGTTGGAGAAGGACGCGGAAGCCAGTAAGGCTTTGTCGGAACTGCAATCTATCGAATCAGCAGATGCGCCTTACGGGATGTTGCACAAGGTCGCTTCTCTGGTCAGCGCAGTAGAAACCGTCAACGAACGTCTGCTAACTGAAAAGCGAACCCATGCCATTGAGCGAGTGGACGACAAAATCAAACAGCTTGAAGGTGAGATCGCCAAGAGTGGTATTGGCTCACCTGAGCTGAGCAACCGGCTACTTCGTCCACTGCAACTGGTCAAATCAGATTTGGAAACGGAAACCAGTATTGCTGGTATCTACATGCTGCAAACCGAAACAGCCACTGAACGCTTTGATGATGGCCTGTATGAGCTTGAGCGAGCGGTTCAGGCAGAGATTGAGCGCCGCGCCAAGGCAGAACAGGCAGCGAAAGCTCAGCAAACTAACCCAACCGGTGCAGATACGTCCACACCGGTCCCGAATACAAAGCCAGAGCCACCCGTTGCTAAGCCTAAACCTGTTGTCGAGGTGAATGTGTCCAGCGTCTACAACAAGACCTGTGAAGGCGTGTACTTGGAAACTGAAGAATCCATCGACCAGTTTGTGGAAGCCCTCAAAGCTGAGTTGAAGAGCATTGTTCGCAATGAAAAGCGCGTGCGTATTCGCTAAGGAAGTAATCACATGAACACAAACAACGTAAAAAAATACGCACCTAAAGCCCGTAAAGCCTTCATTGAGGCCATGAGTAAACAGGCAGCGAAATATGGGATTACCAAAAAGAAAATCGAGCCAGCGGAGCAGAAGGGCGACCTGGTTCTGATTGGTGATAGACCGTTTCCGGCTTCGGTTATCAAACCTCGTGAACGCTTGGTAAAGCGCATTGAGCAGCAAGGCTTCGACCAGGTAATGGAGCATGTGGCCTATAGCTGGTTTAACCGTCTATGCGCAATTCGCTACATGGAACGCAAAGGGTTCCTTGACCACGGGCGTCGGGTATTGAGCGCGACTGACGGCAGTGCCGGTGTGCCCCAAATACTGGAAGAGTGTCTGGATGTCGAGTTGCCCGGCCTGGACCAGGCCAAGGTTAGAGAACTGAAGCTTGATGGCACCAAAGACGAAGAGCTTTACCGTGAGCTGTTGCTGGCCCAGTGTCATGCCTTGCACCAAGCAATGCCATTTCTGTTTGAGGCGGTAGCAGATGAATCCGAGCTGCTGTTGCCAGAGAATCTGACCAAGACCGACTCATTGATTCGTGACCTTGTTGCCAGTGTTCCTGATGAAGACTGGGAGCACATTGAGATTATTGGCTGGCTCTACCAGTTTTATATTTCCGAGAAGAAGGATCAGGTTATGGGCAAGGTCGTGAAGAGCGAGGATATTCCAGCCGCGACACAGCTTTTCACGCCTAATTGGATTGTTCAGTACTTGGTTCAGAATTCGGTTGGTCGCCAGTGGCTTCAGACGTATCCCGATTCTCCACTCAAGGAGAAAATGCCGTACTACATCGAACCTGCTGAGCAAACGTCTGAAGTGCAGGCACAACTTTCGTCATTGATTCCAAAAGAACTCAAGCCGGAAACACTGTCCTGTATTGACCCAGCAGTCGGTAGCGGTCATCTGCTAATCGAAGCGTACAAGGTATTCAAAGCCATCTACGAAGAAAGGGGCTATCGAACTCGCGATATTCCGCAGCTTATTCTCGAAAACAATCTTTTTGGCCTTGATATTGATGACCGTGCCGGACAATTGGCCGGGTTCGCGTTGATGATGCTGGCGAGAGAGGACGATCGACGAATCTTCAGTCGCAATATAAGACTCAATGTTTTGTCATTACAGGAAAGCTCCAATGTAAATCTGCCTTCTATATGGAGGTCATTGAACTTGACCGGAGAATGGCAGAGTGGCACATCGCAAGGACTATTTGAAGAAGAGCAGCAGGACCTGAGTGCTTTTGCAGCAGATAACCGCTACCAGTTGCTTCAGAAAACATTAGAACGATTCAAACAGGCTAAGACCTTCGGTTCCTTAATTGATGTTCCTAATGAGGACTATCAGAGTCTGAAGAAGCTTTTCACTACCCTTTGCGAATTGGAGGGTGCGGGCGACTCAATGCAAAAGGCAGCGGCAGCACAATTGATGCCCTATGTTTATCAGGCTGTTTTGTTGGCGCAACGATATGATGCAGTTGTTGCTAATCCCCCATATATGGGGAATAGAAAAATGAATAAGTTGCTCAAAGATTTTGTGAGCAACAGTTATCCCACATCCAAGACAGATATGTTCTCTGTTTTCATGGAGCGTGCATTTGGACTGTTAAAAGATAATGGTTATAACTCACAAATTAATATGCAGTCATGGATGTTTCTTTCTAGTTATTCTGGGTTGCGTGACCATCTTATTAATTTACATACAATAGAAACGATGGCGCATTTTGGCCCTAGAGCTTTCTCTCAAATTTCCGGTGAGGTTGTCCAAACAACAGCGTGGACAATAAGGAAACATCATATAGAGAGTTATAAGGCCAAGTACTACCGCCTATTGGAAGGAGGAGAACAGCAGAAGGCCAAAGATTTACTGAGTAGGAAAAATGAATATGTTGTGTCATCCGAGGTATATAAAAGTATACCTGGAAGCCCGCTCGCTTACTGGGTATCTGATACTGTAAGACGAGCGTTTGATTTATACCCTGCTTTATCAACATTTGCAAAACCAAGGCAAGGACTAGCTACTTCGGATAATGATAGATTTTTACGTTTATGGCATGAGGTTTCTTTAGGAAACGCATGTCTTGATGCGAAAAGCAGAGACGAAGCAAAACTATCTGAAAAAAAATGGTTCCCATGTCAAAAAGGAGGGGGATACAGGCGGTGGTATGGAAATCATGAGTATTTTGTGAATTGGGGTGATGATGGAAGAGAACTTCTTGATTATGCAGCTAAATTGTATGGCTCTCCAACACGAACAATAAAGAACATTCAGTTCTATTTTCGTGATGGATTAACATGGTCCACACTATCTTCGGCGGGAATGACAATGAGATATTCGCCGAGCGGATTTATTTCAGAAACAAAAGGAGCTGTTTGTTTCTTTGATAGTGAAAATGAAAAACTAAAGACACTGGCCGTTCTTAACTCCAATATCGTAGATCCTCTGATATTAACGATGAGTCCAACATTGGACTTCCATGAGGGGCCTGTTGGTCTAATTCCTATAAACAGGAATATCGACGAATCTGTGATTTCGTTGTCTGAAGAGTGCGTGGCTATTGCCAAGGATGATTGGGATTCAAAAGAAACATCTTGGGATTTCAAAAGGCATCAACTGTCTTCGTATCAGGGGGCGGTCGAGGTTGCAATCAAAGACATTTTGGATCGAGCAAGAGATAAAACAGGTAGAGTAAAAGAGTGTGAGGAAAGGATTAATGAGATCGTTATAAATTCATACGGTCTTAATAAAGAAATAAGTCCTTATGTCTCAGCTTCGGCTATTACCTTGGATAATAATATTCACTTTGCCTACTCTAGTATTTTAGAGGAAACAGATAAGGTTAAGGCTTACATAAGCGATTTGTTTGCAGAGTTCATTTCCTATTCGATTGGAGTTATGTTTGGACGATATTCTCTGGATGTGAACGGACTTGTTTATGCACACTCCGGAAATGTGGGTTTTTCTGATTTGGTAAAAGAAGGGAAATATGAGACTTTTCCCGTAGACGATGACGGCATTATTCCGTTAACTGATCAAGAATGGTTCCCTGATGATGCAACCAATCGATTCCGTGATTTTGTCAATGTCGTTTGGGGAGAATACCACCTTCAAGAAAACCTCGACTTCGTAGCCGATTCTCTCTGCCTGCACGCTATCAAACCGAAGAAATCCGAATCGTCGATAGATACGATTCGTCGGTACCTGTCTACCCAGTTCTATAAAGACCACCTAAAGACCTACAAAAAACGACCAATTTACTGGCTGTTCAGCTCTGGCAAGCAAAAGGCTTTCGAGTGCCTGGTTTATCTGCACCGGTATAACGAAGGTACGCTGGCGCGTATGCGTACTGAGTACGTCATTCCCCTGACAGCGAAGATGGCGGCTTATGCTCAAAAGCTGGAGAACGACAAAGAAGCCAGTGGATCGGCAGCGGAGGTGAAGCGGCTTGAAAAAGAAATTGCCCAACTGCACAAGCAGCAGGCTGAGCTGAGTGAGTTCGATGAGAAGTTGCGCCATTATGCTGACCAGAGAATAAGCCTGGATCTGGATGATGGCGTAAAGGCCAACTACGGCAAATTTGGTGATTTGCTGGCAGAAGTGAAAGCCATTACCGGCGAGGCTCCGGAGGCTCTGTCATGAATCTGAACCAGCTTCGAGAGGGCCTTGAGCAGGCCTTCTACAAAGAGAACCATCGCCTGGTGTTCTGGTATGACCCGGAGCAGTCATTTGTGGATGAGCTACCGTCCCTGTCTCTCGTGGACGTGCAGATCCTCAACATGGCCAATGAATCAGCATTGGGTACCAAGCTCAAATTGGAGTTGGAAGATAAGGCCGGTAAGTATCTCCTGTACTTCCCATTTGCCGAGCCAGATGTAGAAAGAGACTGGTTGCTCGACATCAAGTTGTACTCCAGATGCTTCTACGCCGATCGCTTCTCAATCATCTTCAATGAGCTTGGACTGCACCAGCAAAGCTTGAGAGAGCACCTCGCCAAGCGAGACAAATTCCTTGCCAGTAAAGCAAGGCTGACGGCTCTACAACGCTATGTTCAACCTGACTTTGATGA
>DBSW01000041.1:0-298 GCA_002306745.1 Dehalococcoidia bacterium UBA1332
GCAAAGCATCAGCATACCCCCGCCTCATCGATTCGATTAGATAATGATATCTATCACTGGATTGTGCACCCATTGACCCAATGTCAAATCCTTCCGCTAGATTCAAAGCAATTAGCGCTGCAATGCCCTGACCATTTGGTGGGCATTCCCAGATGTCTACACCACGATAATTTGTGCATATGGCCTCGTCCCAGTCAGAATGATGTCCAGCAAGGTCTTCCTCTGTGAGCCATCCACCTTCAGATTGAACAAATTCAGCGGTTTTTTTTGCAATTTCTCCTTTGTAAAAGGCTTCGCT
>DBSW01000041.1:666-853 GCA_002306745.1 Dehalococcoidia bacterium UBA1332
CCAAGTTCGGGAAGTTTTACAACCTCACCATATTTAGGTGCGCCATTCGCTCCAGATCCAGGAAGAAGTTCTCTACCTGATGGTCGGTGATTCAATTTTTCTATGGTCGCGTCCGAACCCCAGTTGTGTGCGATAACCTCAGAAACTGCATATCCGCACAAAGCGTAATTGATTGCCGGTTGTAGAA
>DBSW01000041.1:1181-1437 GCA_002306745.1 Dehalococcoidia bacterium UBA1332
TTCTTTAAGCGTCATACGACCATATCGATTAAGAGCGGTTTCCCACCCATGCACTGTTCCAGGCACACTGACCGCAAATTGGCTTCCGTCAAGATTATTTGGGATGGAATTGAATCCCGCCTTACGGACGTCGTCAATATTAGCGCCGCCTGCTTGTCGCCCTGATCCGTTAAGCGACGCGACTTTACCCTCGTTTTTATCCCATATGAGTGCAAACATGTCTCCGCCAATTCCAGTAGACATAGGTTCAACAACA
>DBSW01000041.1:1754-22224 GCA_002306745.1 Dehalococcoidia bacterium UBA1332
CCAGTAGACATAGGTTCAACAACATTTAGCACGGCTGCAGTAGCTACTGCAGCATCGACGGCAGTGCCACCGTCTTTTAGTATTTGGAGTCCGGCTTGAGCGGCTAGTGGCTGGCTAGTGGCGACTGCTCCTCTTTGCGCAACTACGGCAGATCTTCGTGACTTAAAGTAACTCATCTAAGGGGCTCCAAAACGGATATCGATTCACACTTATGCTGTAAGTCGGGTCATAGTAGCACTGTGAAACATAAAGTAATTAAATAACTTACTATCATGGAGCAATTTCAGATATGAAAAAACGACCAAAAGTAGGTCTCGCTTGCACAAAACAAGTGAGAGATCGGTACATCGCGGACACTGATCTGTATAGGTTAAAGGAATTTGCTGATTTCGAGTGGAGAGAATTTAACGAAGAAACCAGTTGGGATCAAAGCCCTGAATCTAGTCCAGAAGTGTTAGAAGAATTTATCAGATTTGTTTCCGAACTGGATGCTGTAATCGTATGCCATGGTTCTCCTAAAGTTAACGAACATACAATAAAAAAAACCATCAAACTAGGATTGATCGGAGAGTTAGAGGGCGATCGCTTCGCTCAAAGAATCGACGTTGATGCTGCAAATAATCATGGGGTGAGGGTTGTAGATACGACACATGGATCGTCATACCCTGTTTCCGAGTGGGCTTTAGGAATGATATTGGTTGGACTACGAAACGCCGGAGCTCATTATCGTCGTTTAATCACCAACGAAAAATGGGGCACTGTCGAACAACGTGAAACCGAGCCAGATTTTTTGAAAAATGAAGAGTTGACCGGCAAGACTGTAGGATTAATTGGCGCCGGATATATAGCGCGACGTCTAATTGAACTGCTTAGGCCTTTTAAAGTCCGCTTGCTGGTACACGATCCTTATGTGCCTTCTGAACTTGCTAGTTCTTTAGACTTCACGTTGACATCATTGAATGCAGTGATGTCTCAGCCCGATGTAATAGCTTGCCTAGCTCCTTTGACTCCAAGTACACGTAGGATGATTGGGTCCGAGCAAATCGCTATGATTCGTAAAGGTGCTGTGTTTGTAAATGTTTCTAGAGGGGCAATTGTCGACTCAGATGCTCTAGTTCGTCGACTTGAAACAGGAGACATTACGGCATGTCTTGATGTTTTTGATCCTGAACCAATTCCGGTTGGGTCAAAAATCAGAAACTTAACGAATGTCTTTCTGTCTCCTCATATCGCTGGAACAACTGAAAGATCAAGAACGAGATTTTTTGAGGAGATGGTGAGTGAACTGGAGAGACATTTTTCGGGTCACCAAACACTGCATAATCTGACAAATTCAGTGTTATCTAACCGACGGGGAGAATAATTTTTCGTAAAAAACCGTGTAAAACAACACGCATTCGTCTAATCCAGAGTAAAGAAATACAAGCCAGTTCGACACTTATACGTGTAAAAGACACTTTATTCCATTTGAAATTTTACCGTGTAACGTTACCGTGTAAATGATCAGCGTGACCTAGGATTCAAGATGTCGTTTAAGGCGTCACCGACTATGTTCCAGCAGAAAATTAATAGCCACACAACAATAATCGGTGCGAGTAATTGTTCCGGGTGATCACGAAGTACTGACACACTCGCTCCACCACGTGCTGTGACATCACCAATCATTACACCAAGACTTGGCCGTGGTGGCTGAACCCCCAAACCGAAAAAGCTTAGAATTACCTCTGAAAGAGCGATCGATCCAATTCCAAAGCTTACCGAAACAATAACTGGACTGACGACATTCGGCAGGATGTGACGAAATAAAATTCTCGGAGTTGAAGTCCCCATAGCGCGTGCTGCTTCTACGTATTCAGCTTCTCGCAAAACTAGTACTTGACCGCGCACCAGTCGCATCATCCCAAACCAGCTCAATGGCAATAAAGCTACACCGATTACAAGATAGTCTACTATACCTGAACTAACCAAACCAGTTATTCCATATGAATCTTCGACATCGCGTGCAAACTCAACAATACGAGGTCGTAGAGTGGCCGCAAGAAGAATGATTAAAAGAATGTCTGGGAAAACGGATATTACCTCTCCTATCCTCATAATTACGGCGTCCAACCACCCTCTAAAATAACCTGCGACTAAACCAATACTGACTCCTAGTAATAGACTTCCAGTGATGAACGATGTTACGGTAATGATCACAGTTGTCTGTATGCCCCAGATAACTCGTGTGTACAGGTCTCGCCCGGCACGATCAGTCCCAAACCAGTGTTCTGTGCTTGGTCCTTGCTGAGTGTTACGGAGATCCGTCTCGCGATAATCGTGAGTCTGTATCACTGGAGCCAAAATTCCAAGAATGTAAATTAAGGCAATAATGATTAGGCTTGAGAACGCTAACCGACGTTTACGAAATTGAGACCATACTCTTCTCCATAATCCGTTATATCTGGGATCGTCTACTCTGGGCGCCTTTATGTCGGTAGAGGAAGTCAATTTTTTACTGCAGCCTTATTCGTGGATCGACAATGGTATAAGCAATGTCGATAACAAGATTTGCTAACACGAGCATTACAGCGCCTAGCAGTACAAAAGCAGTCAAAACCGGAAAATCTCGCTGAAAAATAGCGTCAAGCGAAAGCCGACCAGCACCTGGAATACCATAAATAAGTTCAACTATTAGAGAACCACCAAACATACCCGCCAACGTGAATCCCATAATGGTAAGAATGGGTAATAGAGCATTTCGTGCTACATGTCGATAATTGACGACAAAGTTAGACATTCCCTTGGCGCGTGCTGTGCGCACGTACTCCTGTCCGATTATCTCAAGTGTACTGGCTCGCATATGCCGAACAAAAACAGCAGCACCTGGAATACCAATAGTCAGTGCGGGAAGAATTATCTGAAGTGAAAAGAATCCACCCCACCCTGCAGCCGGAACCCAGTGAAGTTTGACAGCAAAGAACAAAATCAAGAACGGCGCAGTAAAGAAAACCGGCATTGCATAGAGTATTAGCATTGTGATTACGATGGTGGGATCTTTCGCAGTTCCTTGTTTTTTTGCAGCATAGAAGCCGAGGGGCAAGCCCACTGTAATCGCAACTATCAAAGCGGCAATGTTCAATTGCAAAGACACCCACAGTCGAGGTGTAATGATCTCCAGTACCGGTTTCCCCTGGTATTGATAACTATCACCGAGATCGCCGCGAAGTGCATCTGATATGTACTGCACATATCGGACTGGAATCGGACGGTCGAGCCCTAGACGTTCACGTTCACGTTCGATTCTTTCAGGAGTTGCTCTGTTTCCCAGTCGGAGTTCAGCGGGATCTCCTGGGGCAAAGGTCCCCATAATGAACACAAAAAAAGCCGCTAGTGCTAACAACACAGGGGTCCACAACAATCTCCGAATGATGTAAACCAGCATCTACGTTGAATGACCTCCGCCAGTTTTCGCCACCTGTTTGCGTGACGATCTTTTGTTTAAATCACGACGATATACATACCCGATGTTTTAGTAGAGCAATATTTCATCAAATGTTGTTAAAAACTACTTATCTAGCCAAACATCCTTGAACTTCGAAACTGTAAGTGAAGAGAAAATATAATCTTTAACCCAGGGTTTCACGAGTGCCTTAGAATCGACTCCCCACCAAAGTGGCAGCCATGCAGCATCCGAAACAACGATCTGTTCAGCATCGTTATAGTACTGAACGCGTTTTGTTGCATCCTGTTCTGTTTGAGCGGATATTACAAAATCATCTACTTCATTATTGTTGTATCCACCGTAGTTAATTGCGCTGGTCGATCGGAAAAGTACATCTATAAAAGTTTGTGGATCGGGATAATCAGCCTGCCATGATAAACCGCTCCAGGCCTGAAGCCGCCCGCGATGTAGATCTTGGATATAGGTCGCCCATTCAACTTGTTGAATCTCGATCTCTATTCCTAGATTTTGTCGCCACATGTCAGCTACTACTTCTGTTGTCAGGCCTGGTGATCCCCCGGTACCCGGAACTGTCAAAACTATTCTCGGACGTTCATCTGAATTCCCATAGGCGGATTGAGCCAAAAGTTCCTGTGCAAGTACAGGGTCAAATTCCAAACCTTGTATATCTGCTGAATAACCTGGAAACCCTGGAGGTATTATCCCGTAAGCCGGCTTTACAAGGTTTGAGAACACTTGATCGGCTATTAGTTGTTTATCGACAGCATGGTTCAGAGCGCGACGGAAATTCACATCGTCGAATGGGGGCTCATTGATATTAAATCCAACATATGAAACAGCAAAATTGGGTGGAACTTCGACAAGGTCTTTATTTAAGTCTTCAGTCGGATCCTGTACACGTTCAAGGTCGGCTAGACCGACACCAGTAACATCAATCTCATCATTCTCGTACATCGCCATAGCAACACCGCCAGCTAAATTGAAGACTACCTCGTCAAGGTAAGCAGGTTGATCCCAGAAATTTTCATTACGGGCGAGTCTTATTCGTTGACCAATTCGGTACTCTTTCAAGGTAAAGGGTCCGGTACTCACTGGCTTATCTACCCAATCACGACCCATAGATTCAATGTTGTTTCTGTTAAGTACGAATGCGGTTGGATAAGTTAGTTTCGCTATGAAATAGGCCTTTGGTGCGTCGATTTTCAACCGCAGGGTTCTCTCATCGATTACTTCAATCCCTTGAGCAGTTGTCGCTGTTCCTTCAACAATTGCTTTTATACCTACGATGTCACCAAGGAATTCTTCTGCCACGGTTGAGGCTGTATCAGGATGCGCAGCCCGCTCGAAAGACCATTTGAAGTCTTGAGCAGTAACGGGATCTCCGTTAGAGAATTTCAGACCATTCCGCAACTTAAATTCGTACACCGTGCCGTCTGCAAGTACTGACCAAGATTCAGCAAGATCTGGCTCAAATGGATTGGACGGATCAGTTCCAAGCCTTACAAGTCCAGAGAACACTTCGATCACAATTCCATAGGAGGTACCGTCGGTGACTAGATGTGGATCTAAAGTTGGAGGGTCACTCCACAACGTGTTAAATATCCCGCCCTGTTTTGGGGCATCACTGTCAGAGACCGAATTATTGTCTTTAAGATCAGGTGCGATTGCTGGCTGCGTCGCACGAGCAGCTGGTGGTGTCGAAGTAGGTGGAGGAGATTCACTAGAGGCAGTTTCCGAATCGCCACTGCAGCCGACGACTGCAATCAGCATAAGGCTTATGGCAGCCGTAAAAAACGTTCTTCTCATAGAATTTGATCCTAATTTCAACTTATTTAATCCTCTACGGGCAAGCCTTAGACTGATTTTTAGCTAAGAAAAGTGAGCGCTTGTTCCTCATTTATTTCACAGACCATGTCTATATCGTAAATATTTCCACGACAATTAATCCAAAGATTGCAAATGCGATATTTCATCAATCAGACTCTCCTGATGAAGACACAGATTCAACCTTTGAGCGTAAGTATGACTTCAATAATTCATCTAAATCACCATCTAGTACAGCTTGCGCATCACCGGTCTGATAATCGGTCCGATGGTCTTTAACCATCTGGTATGGGTGTTGAACGTAACTTCTAACTTGTCTTCCAAATTCTGCTGAAACGTGCTCGCCTTTAAGAGCTGCCCGTTCTTTGGCCTTTTTTTGCATGTCTAGATCTACCAGTCGTGCAAGTAAAATTCTCATAGCAACTTCACGGTTTTGAGATTGCGACCTTTCATTTTGCACGGCTACTACGATATTTGTAGGTAAATGCGTTATTCGAATAGCAGTGGAGTTTTTCTGGACATTCTGGCCACCGTTTCCACTCGCACGGAACACATCTATTCTTAAATCGTCCGAATTGATTTTCACATCTTCAGACTTGTCAGCTTCGGGCAGAGCTTCTACAAGCGCAAAACTTGTGTGTCGTCTATGATCAGCATCGAATGGTGAGAGTCTTACTAGGCGATGTACTCCGCGTTCGGATTTTAAGTAGCCATAAGCATATTTACCGTCAATTTTTATAGTTGCGCTTTTTATTCCTGCTTCATCACCAGGCATCTGATCGAGCACTTCCGCATGAAAACCACGCTGTTCAGCCCAGCGTGTATACATACGTACTAACATTTCAGCCCAATCTTGAGCATCAACACCGCCTGCCCCTTGCTTTACATAAAGAATCGCCGGCCGTGAATCGTATTCTCCACTGAGTTGTAATTCGAACTCTAAAGACTCAATTGTTTTTGAAATCTGATTTAGATCTGCAGAAAGTTGTGCGATTAACGTCTCATCTTTCTCTTCTGCAGCCAGAATTAAAAGCTCTTCTATGTTTGCAATATCACTTGAAAGATTCGTCCATGTTTCCATTTCGCTGCGAATCGCGGAAAGTTTTCGCATGTGCGCTTGAGCATAGTCAGAATTGTCCCAGAAATCTGGTTCAGAGGCTTCTTTTTCTAAAGTTTCGACACTACGTTCGAGCTCAGCGAGGTCAAAGTCGCCTCACTATCTCTTCGACACGTAAGCGCAGTTCTTTAACTTCAGTAAGAAGGATTTTCGTGTTGGAGGTAATTGTTTCGCTATTTGCCATTAGTAACACGTACTGTTGAGTCTGTGGGGACCGGTTGATATGCGTTGTAAAAAGTACACCGGGCCCCATCACCGTAGCTACCCTAATTATAACAATTTAGTTGCTTTTATTACTCGGTATATATATGAGTATATTTAACAATATTCAGTCCATTACGATTGCTTGAATGTTATCTTTGGAACATCGGGGCGTGGCGCAGTCCGGTAGCGCACTGCACTGGGGGTGCAGAGGCCACAGGTTCAAATCCTGTCGCCCCGACCATATTTACAATTGATTTTGGTGGATCCTAAACTATTTATTGCTGAAGCCCTACCTACCTTTTCAAACTAAAGCCTGTGACGATCGGACTGGTTTTTTTATCGAGAGAAAAACTGTTGCCGCAGCAATAAGCAGTCCAGATCCTATCCAAAGAACAATCTCGTAAGAACCTGTCACATCTTTTACCCAACCCGCGGCAACGGGCATTGAAAATAATGCCAAGTTATATATTGGTGATAGTAGTCCACGAATCGTGGCGAACCTTTTACGACCGAAGCAATCGCCCACAAGTGCCCAATTCAGTCCAGATCCAATCTCTGTCCCAGAAAAAAGGAGCATAGCAGCGAAAATTGGCCATGTACCATCGACGAGATTAAGTAGCATAAGAGAAATGCCAGCTGATATGTAGCAACCTGCGAGCATCACTGGTCTACCGATTCGGTCACTTAACCATCCAAACACAAGAATCAAGGGAACTGAAAAAAGAGCCAACAGGCCAATCAGATTGGCGCTCATCTGTTGTGTCTCACCTTTCCAAACAAGTATCGGCACGAAATGAACAAAAATCGTTCCGTGAACTGACATCCTTAATACGGTGCCGAGGGCGAGTGTCCAAAATGCACGCGTTCGAATAGCTTCTTTTGCGGTCCAGTCATCATCGCTATCAGCTATTTGGTTGTCAGGTAAATTTTTGTTATCGACAATCGTTTTGTCTGAGTTGATCTTTTTTATAGGATCTCCATCAGGGCCAACCCCAATAGATTCTGGCGAGCGTTTGAAAACTACTCCCATAGGCGCTATAAATAGGATCATTCCGACGCCAACCCATATAGCAGTAGTCTCCCATCCATACCGCAAAATAGATATAGATAGCAACGGAACCATAAATGCGCCACCAAGTCTGAATGCAGCGCTGTTGATCGACATGACCATACCGCGACGACGAGAGAACCATGTATTAAGTGCAGTCGTAGACGCTTGCATAAAGCCCGTCGTCGATCCTAATGAAACGACAAAAACATAAATTAGTAGGAATGATATAAATGTGCTTGTTTGAGACAGTAGGATATATCCGACGCCGGTTGCTATTGTCCCTGCAATTAACAGCCGTCTAACACCGTATTTATCCAGTAGCCAACCAGTGACTGGTCCTACCAAGCCGTTTTCAACTCGTGAGAGAGCGAATGGCATCGCTGTCTGTGCTGTCGAAAGGCCAAGACTCTGCGATATAGGAATAAAAAAAACGGTGAAACCTTGCCAATGGACTGATCCACCAAAACCATTGATTGCTGCCGATGCAGCTACGATGTTCCAGCCATAAAAACGTTTTTTTTTGGCGGGTTTTGAATCTTGTTTCTCAGTTGTATTTTCGATGCTTGGCAAACTCAATGTCCTCTATGTCTGTTTGATTTTGCTAGGCGATCGTACATCACGATATTCACAGTCATTCCTAGATTTAGTGACATTGTTGTTGGGATCTTTACGACGTAATCGCACTTCGCCAAGATTTTATCGCTAACAGATCCGTTCTCTGGCCCAAAGATGTAACAGGCCCGTTCAGGATGTGCAAAAGTCGTCAAATCTAAGGCTTCATCGGTTATTTCAACAGCAACTGACTTACAGTCGTGTGGTAACGCGCCAAAAATATCCCTTACTTCTAATATCGGCACATGCCTGTATGCTCGTCCTGGATCAGTAGAAAGTTTGCGGACGTTTATCGCTGGATCCTTGTCCCCAAGTATCACCATTCGAGCTGAGAAACCTAGTGCTGCCCGAAGCGAATGCCCTACATTAACTCCGTCTTTTGGCCGGTCTAAAGCGATACAGGCAAACCCGCGATGTTTTAATGTAGATTTTCGTTTTACATGGCGTTCGAGTTGACGTTTAGGGCGTGTTGTGTACTCAGAACTCAATTTAGTCTAACAATATCTTTTGGTTCGCGTTGATGCCAATCTGTAAGTTGTTCATAAGCGTACCCTGTCCTCAAAACAGTGAAATCATCATAAGGGTGACCCGTAATCATCATCCCAACTGGCATGCAGTCTTTTGTAAACCCGCAGGGTATATTGTGAGAAGGTTGACCGGTTACATTAAAAATACTTGTAAACATTGGAAGTTCACTTCCCCCTACTTGATTGCCAGAAGATAGTGTACATTCCTTAATTGTTGGTGCTTGAATTGGCACCGTTGGTGTAAGTAGAACATCTATGTCTTTCATTATCTGAGTTACCTGCTGGTTAAACCACTCCCGGGCTTGTTTCGCCCGGATGTAATTAGCTGCTGGTACGTTGGAACCCGATTGAATACGATGGCGTACCTCAGGGGTGTAAAGATCAGGACTACGTGCCAGCATTTCAGCGTGGACTGAAACCGCTTCAGGAACCATAACACCTAGATTTATTTCGCGCCCTTTTGATATCCAAGGCATATGAAGTTCGACGATTTCTGCACCGTTTTCAGCAAACAGATTAATGGCTGCTTTTACTTTCTTCAGAATCTCATAGTCAACAAATTCATCGAAGAAATAATCAACTGGGACACCGATTTTTAGTCCGCGTATACCGCTGTCAATTTGATGAATGAAATCTGGTTTTTTCTCAAATGATGAAGATGGGTCCATTGGATCCTTATCGGCAACTGCGTTCATTATCAATGCACAATCTTCTGTTGTACGTGCCATTGGACCAACATGATCCATACTCCAAGACAGATCTAGTACTCCATCCCTAGGTATACGCCCATAAGTGGGTTTGAAGCCTGCTATCCCGCACAGTGCTGATGGCATCCGAATCGAACCTCCGGTATCCGTACCTATAGCTAGCGGAATCATTCCTGACGCTACTGCCGCCGCCGACCCTGAGCTCGAGCCTGCAGTCACCCTTGACGTGTCCCAAGGATTTTTTACATTGCCGGTATTTGGGTTGAGGCCAGTCGTGCCAAAAGCGAACTCAACTAGGTTCAGTTTGCCAATTGGGATAGCTCCGGCAGACCTTAGACGACTAACGATCGTAGCATCGCGCTTAGCGATATTCTCAGTTAATAGCCTAGACCCACCTGTGGTACGAGTGCCTGATACATCAACTAGATCTTTAAATCCAATTGGAATTCCATGTAATGGACCACGGTATTTTCCGTGGAAAATCTCTTCTTCCGCTAGCTTGGCATTCGTTATTGCTGCATCTGTCCATACGTCTAGGAATGCATTGAGGGTTGGCTGAAGTGCCGCAATACGATCAATACAAGTATTTATTATTTCAACTGGTGACAGTTCCTGAGCTTTGATAAGAACTGCGAGCTGGCTTGTGGATTTAAACTCAATGCCCATGTGGATAAGGATCTGAATCAGATCTTGATATTACATTTACTCTTGAGAACCAAATTTGTTGGGAGAAAAAATCGGTTGGCTCACACCACGCCAGATCTATTTCACGAATCCAATCATAGGACGGATTTAAAACTTTGGTAAATTCGGCGAGTACGATCTCGTGATGTCGGTATACGGATGCACGATTTTCAGGTGTCGACTGAATAAATTCTTTCCCTTGTTTCCTACAGTTACTAAAGCTGATTACGCTTAAGAAAATAAAATTAGTTTTTCAGGTATATGGCAGTATAGACCTGAATCGTGCCTATCGTGCTAGTCTGATTTTTCAATGAAAATCACAGACACACTCACATCACTAGTTTCCAGCGCACTTGAATCGACGCAATCGAGTGGTTCGCTGCCTCCAACGGGCGATTTTGAGATAAACATAGAACGTCCAAAACTTACCGAGCATGGTGATTTCAGCACAAGCTTACCTCTTGCGCTTGCTCGCACAATGAGAATGTCACCCATTCAAATCGCTGAGGCTATTTCAATTGCAATCCCTGAAAACGAGATGATTGGGATGGTCGAACCGGCCGCACCGGGATTTGTAAATTTCACGCTTTCAACTAGTTGGTTACAGTCCCAGGTCGGTGTTGTTAGAAAAGCCGGAACTAGTTTTGGATCGAATGACACCGGATCTGGGCAAAGTGTCCAAATCGAGTTTGTCAGTGTAAATCCTACAGGCCCACTGCATGTTGGTCATGCGCGCGGTGCTGTAATCGGCAGTAGTCTTGCAAATGTCCTTGAAGCAAATGGATATGAGGTTCAGCGAGAGTATTACGTAAATGATGCAGGTAATCAGATGCGTGTTTTTTATGACACTCTTTACTCGAGATATATGCAGGCTGCAGGCAATGACACGCCTCTCCCTGACCCGTCTTATCCAGGGGAATATTTGAAAGACCTTGCCAACGACCTTTTTCACGATATGGGTGAATCGGTTCTGGCAAAAGGAAAAGAAGATGCGATCGTAGAGCTAGCGCCAGAATCACTTAGACGCACACTTGCTGAAATTCGTAATGTGCTTCTTAAATTGAATGTTACCTACGATAATTGGTTTCATGAAAGTTCCCTTATTGCTTCTGGTAAATTCGATGAAGTGCTTGAGCTGCTTGAAAACGCTAACCTTGTTTTCGAGCGTGACGGTGCAAAGTGGTTCGCAGCAACAAAACTCGGTCTTGAAGAAGACATAGTTGTTATAAGAAGTGAAGAAGGTGGACCGACTTACTTTGGAACCGACATTGCGTATCATCATGAAAAGTTTATTTCGAGAAAATTTGATCGTGTAATTAACGTTTGGGGTGCTGACCATCATGGTCACGTAGCACGGATGAAAGCACTATTAAAGGCTTTCGAGGTTGATCAAAATCGTTTAACGATTATTTTGAACCAGATCGTCAATTTCTCTAGCGGGGGGGAGTCACTCAAGTTTAGTAAAAGAAATAATGTGCTGGTTACAGTGGAAGAATTAATAAAAGAGGTTGGAACAGATGCATGTCGATTCACATTTCTTAGTCGGTCACCTGAATCACACATGGAGTTTGACTTAAGCCTTGCTAAGACTCAATCATCAGAGAATCCTGTTTACTATGTTCAATATGGACACGCCCGCCTAGCTTCAATCTTGAGAACGGCAAATGAACGAGGCATTGATTTTAATGAAGCAGATCTAACTCTTCTAACTCACCCGCGGGAAATGGAGTTGATACGTAAAATCATTGAATTGCCTGATGTTGTAGATCGGGCAGCTGAAAAGCTTGAACCGCACCATCTACCACATTACGCCATGGATCTTTCAAGATCACTACAACGATTTTACGAAGCGTGTCGTGTAATTTCATCGGCAGTACCCGAGATAGAAACAACCAAAGCAAGATTGCAGTTGGTAGAGGCGGCTAAGTACGCGTTAGGTCGGACACTCACGTTAATGGGAATGGACTCTCCAGAGCAAATGTAGTAAATTCCGTATTAGATACGACCTAGCTTTTTCTGTTTTGCTCGAATCCGGCGCTCTTATATCGCTTAATTCTATTCACGTATGAATTAGCGGCGCGTCTCATCAGCTCAGTGTGTCGCTGTTTTACGTTGCCTAATGCTTTACCTGGAGTACCTCTTATCAGTGCATTGTCTTTGTAAATTTTGTTTTCGTTCAGAACACTGCCGGCAGCGACAAGTGAGTTTTTTCCAACCACAACCCCATCGTTTAAGGTGCAGTTATTGCCAAGCAAGCTCCCATCTCCGATTACTTTTGCGTGGCATATGACCCCATGACCGATTGTTACGTTGTCTCCAATTTCAGCATCAGCATCGGCATGAATGACTGAGTTGTCCTGAATGTTAGTGCCAGCACCAATCTTTATTTTGCCTGAATCGGCTCGGATGACGACTCCCGGCCAAATGCTGGAGCGAGGACCTACTTCAATATCACCTACTAGATACGCAGTTTCCGATATGAATGCAGTAGGGTCGATAATTGGTGATTTTCCGTCAAGCGGACGAAGCATTAATATGACCCCCGGTCTAAATTTTTCTGTCATTCGATACTGGTAGTCGAGCTCAATTTTTTGGCAGGCGAGGAAAAGTTAGGTTGAGTGTCTGATTAATAGGTTTATTTGTTGTGTCCCATTGCCATGTTTCCTTGGCTTTTACGTGATCTCCATCGCGTGTTCCAAGGTAGAAGGAGATTTCACCATGCTCTAGGTCATCAACGCTCACAGGACTAAGAATCACCTGGATATACTCACCTTCTAACGTCCGAGACAAAGGTGACCCACCATGTATAAATTCTGCGTAAATGGTCTGCTCTGAAGGTCCGGGTTTGCCATCCACTGTGAACTTACCATCAAAGATCATAGGAAAAGTTGGTGGACCAGCAATCGGTGTGTAGTCATTTCGATCATATGGAGTTGGTTGAATCTGTGATTCACAGCCAACTCCCACAGTAATTAAAATTAACGAAGAAATTGAAAAAGAAAGTATGAAACTTAATGGATGATTATGTATTTTCACCTTAGGGTATTACCTGTTTAGATTAACGGGTGACTTTTATGCCAAATCGTGGAGCGTTCGTATTCAGCCGCTATTCTTATTACGACTGGATCACCAAACTGAGGACCTATGATCTGGAGCCCCACAGGTAGCTGGTCAGATTCCCCGCTAGGTACCGAAATAGACGGCAGACCAGCGATATTTACAGGGATGGTGCATATATCGTTCATGTACATTCGGAATGGGTCGTTTATTTTTTCACCGATTTTGAACGCTGTGCTTGGTGATGTTGGTGTTACAAGTGCATCGAATTGCTCGAATGCACTGCTGAATTCGCGACGAATTAGTGTTCTGACCTGTTGAGCTTTTTTGTAGTAGGCATCGTAATAGCCAGCGGAGAGGGCGTATGTACCCAAAAATATTCGTCGTTTAACTTCGTCGCCAAAACCAGCCCCACGCGCTTCTTGTGTTGCCTGCGCTGACGTGCTTGTGTCAAGAGCGCCCAGTCCGTACTTGACCCCATCGTATCGAGAAAGATTCGCTGATGCCTCTGAGGGTGCGATGATGTAATAAACTGCTAGTGCATGGTCAGTCAGTGGCAAAGATGTTTCAATGATGTTGGCTCCAAGCTGTTCAAATGTGCTCAGAGATGTTTCGAAGGCAGAGCGTACCCCTGATTCTATTCCATCTACGAGGTATTCCTTCGGCACACCAATGTTCATTCCCGAAATACCTTTGTCTATGTCTCGGCCAAAATCATCAAATGGTGCGGAAACAGATGTAGAATCCCGCTGGTCTCTTCCAGAAACAATATTGAGTGAATCTGCACAATCCGCAACACTCCGTGTGATAGGACCGATCTGGTCGAGTGATGAACCGAACGCTATTAGCCCGAATCGACTAACCAGACCGTAAGTAGGCTTCATTCCAACAACACCACAGAATGCTGCAGGCTGACGAATACTTCCGCCGGTATCGGATCCAAACGCGATAAAAACTTCACCAGCCGCAACCGCGGCGCTAGCACCGCCTGAACTACCACCTGGCACGCGTTCTATATCCCATGGATTATGGACCGGACCGAATGCTGAAGTTTCGTTGGATGATCCCATGGCAAATTCATCAAGATTTCCTTTTCCAACGATTACGGCTCCGGCGTCTTTTAGGGTTTTTACCACGGATCCATCGTATGGGGGTATATAACCTTTTAGGATATTTGAGGCAGCAGTTGTCTCAACACCTTCAGTAGAAAAATTATCTTTAACCATCACTGGCACACCGGTTAGCGCTGTCGGTTCTGGATCTGAGCTAGCTAAACGTTGATCAGCGAGTTCGGCTGATTTGATTGCTATTTCTGGTGTGATAGTAATAAAGGAATTTAGGGTCGGCTCCAACTTTGAAATTCGATCAAGAGTCCCCTTAGTGACCTCCACGGAGGAAATTTCTCGTGCGTCGAATTTCGCACGTAATTCACGCGCGGTGGAAAAGTAAAATTCTGAATTTGTAAATTGTGTTTTCATTCGCAACAAAAAAGATCGATAACCTAGATCGGTTTTCTAAAAAATTCTTGAATTTTTACTCAAAAACAGGTCGTACACGCAAAAATTCACCATCCCGGTCAGGGGCATTCCGTAAGACATCCTCTTGATCCATCGGGGTAAATGGTTCATCTTTGCGCATTACAGAATATGCGTCTGTAGTATGACCAGTGACTTCTACACCATCAGTATCAACAGTCGAAAGTGAGGCGAAATGCCCCAGAATATCGGTGAGATGTACGCGCATTTCTTCCATCTCTTGATCTGATAGTTTTACGTAAGCAAGTTCCGAGATATGTTCGACGTCTCTGTGAGTTAATGGCTCCATTAATATTTCCAGACCGTATCAATTATTCTCTATTTTAAAATTATCATTCTAACTATTGCCATTCTAACTAATGCGCAGATACTAGAATCACCAACTGAGTTTAGCAGCGAAGGGCTTGACGGTCTTCCCATGAAAGTGCATTAAAGCGATCATGTGAAGTTTGACACATTAGATCCTAGTTGCCTAGAATCGAGTTTCGTGTAGGACTATTTTATTTAACTTATCACTGTTGTTTTGTTTGTGTTCCTACATCAAGGATGAAAACAATAAACTTAAAGGCTCGCTCTAACCAGATATCGATCTCGGTATCAAGCTTCCCCTGCAGCGACAGGCTATTGGTCTTCCTCTCAAAAATTTTCTTCAAAAATCCGATCTTAGATGATGCGCCCCTGGATCATCCACCTGCAACTAGACAAGCGATCGGAGCTGATACGTGAGTAAATTCATATTCGTTACTGGTGGTGTGGTTAGTTCCTTGGGGAAAGGAATTGCAGTAGCGTCTATTGGTCGTATGTTGAAAAGCCGAGATCTTTCCATATCGGTGCTTAAGTTGGATCCATACTTAAACGTAGACCCTGGAACGATGTCTCCATACCAGCACGGCGAGGTATTTGTGACGGTTGACGGTAGTGAGACAGATTTAGATCTGGGTCATTACGAACGATTTATAGACGTAGAACTGACTGAATTGTCTAACGTGACCGCTGGTCAGATTTACTCCGAAGTAATTTCGAATGAAAGAGCTGGCAAGTATTTGGGGGGTACGATCCAGACAGTTCCTCATGTAACTAACCTAATCAAAGAACGAATATTAAAACTTGCTGATAAATCCCAAGCAGATGTTGTTGTTGTTGAAGTCGGTGGTACTGTTGGAGACATAGAAGGTCAACCGTTTGTTGAAGCAATCAGGCAGGTGCGGAACACGGTTGGGCAAGCAAACACCTTCTACGTACATGTCACACTACTTCCATATTTGGGTGCAACAGGTGAATTGAAGACAAAACCTACTCAGCATAGTGTCAACACTTTGCGAGGTATGGGTGTCCAACCTGACGCTATTTTGTGCAGGGCTGATCAGGAGACTGGTGATGATGAGCGCAAGAAAATCGCTCTTTATTGTGATGTAAAACCTGAGGCTGTAATTTCTTTGCCTACGCTAACAACTGTTTATGAAGTGCCACTGCATCTCGAAAATGAGGGATTGGGTGACATCCTTATTAATGGTTTGAAGCTTCCGGACACTGCGCCTGACCTGAAATCTTGGCAGACTATCGTCAGTGTCGATCGTGAAGAAAATCCTGAAACTGAAATTGCACTAGTTGGCAAATACGTTGAATTACAAGATTCCTATCTTTCTGTTGTGGAAGCACTGAGGCACGCAGGGCTGCACAATCAAAGGAAAGTGAAGATAAATTGGATTGCAGCAGAAGATATCGAACAACAAGGACCTGATCAACTTCTTTCATCAGCATGTGGAATTATCATCCCCGGAGGGTTTGGTAAGCGCGGGTTAGAAGGTATGATCACTGCGGCCAATTATGCGCGTAAATCTAATATTCCTTACCTGGGCTTGTGCTTAGGCATGCAGATCATGGTTGTCGAGTACGCGCGGAACGAATTAGGAATTACCGACGCAACTTCACTGGAGATTGATCCGAAGGCAGCTAACCCTGTGATCTCTTTTATGCCGGGTCAGAAAGAATTACATTCAACTGGCGGTACTATGAGACTTGGTGTATATCCATGCGCCTTTAAAGATGGTACTAAAGTTCGTCAAGCTTATGGTCGCGAACATGTCGAAGAGCGCCATCGTCACCGATATGAATTCAACAACGATTACCGGTTGCAACTGGAAGAAGCAGGACTTGTAGCTTCAGGAACTTCCCCGGACGGATCCCTGGTTGAGGTCACGGAAGTTTATAGCCATCCATTCATGGTGGGGAGCCAATTCCATCCTGAGTTTGCTTCGCGTCCAGAGCGACCTCATCCTCTTTTCAAAGAGTTCATACGGATTTCAAAATCCGTTCTCAGAGAGGGTGGGCAACACGACTTATTTCAAGATCAAGATTAGTGTTTTGGTACATATATAGATTTTTAAATAACTATTCACTGGAACTATGAGCTAAAGATTTGGTATCATTGATTTACAGGTGGGTAGTGAGTCTGTTGTAGAGATTTACTAACACCAAATTGTTGCCCGGATTGCAGTGATATTTTATTACTGCGAAGGGTTTCTCCCTTTTTGTATAGGACCTAGATAATGCTCACGCGGGCTAATCCGTTCTGGATACCGCCCCTAAAGTGCAATAAACAGACTGTTTGGTGCGATCCAACGAGTCCATTAACAGCAAGTCTGACAAACACCATCTAAACCTCTAATTCATTTTTTATAAACGTTTACGGCACTTTCAGTGTGCTACTTGGATTTTGTTCAAGGTCACACCGTAAGAGTTATAAAAACTTCGTCCGGATACCAGCAGGAGGAAATTAAGCTGACTACCGAAACCAAGTCTCGATCACGAAACGGCAATCGTCGTCGCACAGGGCGGCGCCGATCACGCGGTGGAGGTCGCCCAAGTGGATTACCTCAGGATGATTTCGAGGTAGACGAGAGCACTCTTCCTGATTTAGGAAACTTGGGTGCTAAAACGAATGATGACCTTCGGCAAATGGCAATTGACATGGGCATCAAGCGAGTACCTACTCAACGCGTGGAACTTGTTTTGGAGGTTCTCGCGGGTATCGCTGAATCAGCAAATCAACTGGTAGGTGCAGGAATTCTTGATCTTCTTGGTGATGGATACGGATTTCTGCGTACACCAGGCAAACGTGGCGGAACAGAAGACATTTACGTCTCAAAAAGTCAAGTTCGTAGGTTTGGGCTCAGACAAGGCGACATGGTAGCTGGTCAACTAAGACCCCCTAACAACGATGGTGAAAAATATCATGGTTTGATACGTGTCGAACTTGTAAATGGCTACGACCCCGAGTCTGCAATGAAGCGACCAAAGTTTGACCAGTTCACTTCGGTATACCCTAACCATCAGATTAACTTGTCAACTACCCCTAAAATGATGTCGACCCGACTCGTAGACATGGTCGCTCCAATCGGTAGGGGACAGAGGGCTCTCATCGTTGCGCCGCCAAAGGCTGGCAAAACAGTTTTACTGAAACAAATAGCGGCCGGCATAACTGAAAACCATCCTGAGATATACATTCTCGTTGCACTTATAGGCGAGCGCCCTGAAGAAGTGACAGATATGCGACGTACTATTAAAGGAGAGGTGTTTAGTTCGACGTTTGATGAGCCCATAGAAGATCAATGTAGGACAGCTGAGGTGGCCTTGGATCGCGCAAGACGGTTGGTAGAAAGCGGCGAGAATGTGGTGGTTTTACTGGATAGCATTACTCGTTTAGCCCGCGCCTATAATCTTTCGGTCCCATCAAGCGGAAAAACTTTGTCTGGTGGTATGGACCCTAATGCTCTCTACCCACCTCGTCAGTTTTTTGGAGCTGCCAAGAACTGCGAAGAGGCTGGAAGCCTAACTATCATCGCGACTGCTTTGATCGATACGGGCTCTCGTTTAGATGACGTAGTTTACGAAGAGTTTAAGGGCACTGGGAACATGGAATTGCATTTGGATCGCCGGATGGCCGAGCGACGGCTTTGGCCTGCGATTGACATTGAACGTAGTGGTACGAGGCACGAAGAATTATTACAGGATGATGCCACACTAAAACAGGTATGGCTGCTACGTCGTATGATGGGAATTATTGGGCAAGACTCTAATTCCCCAACAGAAGCTGCTGAACGTATTCTTGAACGGATGGGCCGGACTAGTTCTAATGAGGAATTCCTTGGAGCCATCACTAAACCTGAGTAATTAGATAGCACTTAGTCGCCTGGTAATTCCATTGATCTTGTTCGCCCGCAGAGGTAATAGTGGTGGGTGTAATTTTTCAGTAACGTATTTTCGCTAAATTACGTTACGGGATTAGTTGAATGTCGCTAAGACATTTTTCTATAGTTCCTTGTAATCGAATCTTGCGCTTGTTATGACCAAATCCAAATCGGATGTCTACTGGTCATAAATAGCGCAAAATTAGTACAGGGTGTATTCCAAACAGTTGACATCGTATTCATTGCGATGGTTAAATCTGTTTGGTTTGTCCCGAAGTCCGTTGTCGCGCGCGCCGGTTAGGCGGCAATCGGTCAGGACAGAGTTATTGGAACCGGCAAGCCTGCCGCACTTGCGGTAGGAAAATATTTAGGAGTTCTCCGGGTTTCATACCACCGGGCAATGGCAGAAAATTTACTACTGCCTTCTGCCATTGTTGTGGGAGAGACGCGGATGCAAGGGGGACTGAAGCTGTGAAGCTATCAGTTAAATTGCTTTCCGGTCTGACGCTTATCGCGTTAGTCGCGGTAGCTGTTGTAGGCCTCTCTCACTCTGCCAGTGCTGCAGCGGACGGTAAGGTGTATGTCACCAACAAAGCGTCCAAGCTCACGACTGAAGGGACAGGTAAGCCCTCAGGTCGTACAACTGCCAGCACGGTGTATGGGACTTATGCCTCTTACGCGTCTACGGGTACAACTGCTCGAGACATCGTTGCGGATTCAGACACTTTCATCGTTACGGTGATTGATTCTGACCTCAACACGACTTCGACTGTCACTGACGATCGAGGTTCGAACCACTACCCACTGAACGACGACTGGAATAGTGGTGGTAAAGTATCTGACATCATCGGTTCCGGTTTCTCATCTGCGGGATCTAAGGTTCATGTGACCTTAGCGGACGCCACTAAGCCAATCGTTGGTAGCGCAAGCGATATCGTACTTCGAAACGCTAACGGTACCGTGATCACGAGTGGTAACAGCTCTGGAACAGGAATGATCAGCGTAGGGATCGTTTACGCTGGTAACGGTACAGCTGCACCTATCCTTAGTCTGCAGCGTAACTTCGGTACTTCTGGCTCAGTAGCCACTGGTATTGAGATCGCTTACCCAACTTCAGCAGTTCAGTATGTTCCTGTTAACATTAAGTCCGTTGTAGACCCAGCGGGCGCTACTGTTCTAACTCTTACTGAGACAGGCCGTAACACTGGTCGGTTTGAGGGAGAAGTTCGAATAGAAGAGCACCGAACTACTGGTGGACAGCCACTTGCAAATGGTGTGTCGGGTGATGCTGGTGTCACTGCACGTATCCCAGCTGTTTCAGGACCTGTAACTGTGACCTACACAGACGCAGCGACCTCTGGAACTGCAACGAACGTGAAGCGGACAGCAACCATCTCTATCGACACGACTGTTCCAGTCGCATCGATCAGTTCGCCAGCATCCGGATCTGAAACACAGAACAGATTGCCTAGCTTTGCTGGTACGGTCACTGATAACGAGTCTGGACTCGATAAGAGTAC
>DBSW01000174.1:0-305 GCA_002306745.1 Dehalococcoidia bacterium UBA1332
GTAGATACATACGGAGGCAGTGCGCGACACGGTGGCGGTGCGTTCTCAGGTAAGGACCCAACGAAAGTAGATAGATCTGCTGCCTACGCAGCAAGATGGGTAGCGAAAAATCTTGTAGCCGCAGGACTTGCTGATCGAGCCGAGGTACAAGTTTCTTACGCTATAGGTGTTTCTACTCCAATTTCCATACAGGTGGATACAAAAGGTACTGGAAAAAAACCTGAAGCAGAACTTGTAGAAATCGTAAAAGCAAATTTTGACCTTCGACCACAGGCAATAATCGAACATTTCAAGTTGCGTCGACC
>DBSW01000174.1:654-2970 GCA_002306745.1 Dehalococcoidia bacterium UBA1332
ACTGCTGCTTATGGTCATTTCGGACGTGAAGATCTCGATCTTCCTTGGGAGAAACTTGATCGAGTCGACGCTCTCAAAAGCTAAAAAACAGTTATTTTTCCCCTGCTAGGAAAACAGAAAGATTTCAATGCCATGAAAGATCGTCCAAACATCAAGTTCGGGACAGATGGATGGAGGGCGATCATTGGCGAAGACTTTACGTTCGATAATGTGCGGGCATGCGGAGAAGCAGTAGCCCGAAATCTGATTCAGACTGAACGCGCTGATCAAGGCGTCGTTGTGGGATTTGACACCAGATTCGGTTCAAAAAGATTTGCCAAAGCTATAACGGAAACATTAAACAGCTTCGGCATAAAAACTTATATTTTTGATGTCCCCGCTCCTACTCCAGCGTGCAGTTTTTCTGTTGTTGACCAAAAAGCTGCCAACGGAGTAATGATCACCGCTAGTCACAATGCACCTGAGTGGAATGGGTTCAAGGTCAAATCAAATTCCGGTGGATCAGCTGCGCCAGAAGAAATCGTTGACATTGAGGCGCATCTACATCAAGTTCTAGAAGGAACGGCTAATAGAATTTCTGCAAGCCAAGCGCAAAATCACACCTTTGATGTCGTTACATCATACATCGAACAACTTAGGCGGGTTATCGATGTAGAGCCAATAAAAAACAGCCGATTAAAAGTAGTTGTTGATTCTATGCACGGATCAGGGGCAGGGATCTTACCGGCTGTACTAAATGGAGGTTCCATCGAAGTAATTGAAATTCGGTCTGAACCAAATCCAGACTTCCCTGGGATGCGCCAGCCCGAACCAATAGGACCTAATTTGAAACCACTTTCGTCAACCGTCAGAGAAATGAATGCAGATATAGGTATCGCCCTAGACGGCGACGCTGATCGTTTAGGAATTGTGGATGAAGCAGGAATTTTTTTTTCAACTCTTGAAGTGTTCTCACTACTTACAGATCATTTTATGGGTCGAAAGGGGGAGACCGGTGGGATCGCCTGTACTATCACAATGTCTTCAATGGTAGATAAGCTTTCTAAAAACTACGGTGCGCCCGTTTTCCGAACACCAGTTGGATTCAAATATGTGGGGCCCACAATGATCGAAAATAGCTGTTCGATGGGCGGGGAAGAGAGTGGCGGATACGCCTTTAGAGGCCATGTCCCTGAGAGGGACGGAGCACTTTCAGGCTTGATGTTCTTAGAAGCCATGATCATGAGTGGCAAACGACCTTCTGAACTTTTAAACGATTTACATGATTTAGTTGGGCCGCATGTGTTCAAACGTGTCGATGTTGCGTACAGCGAATCGAAACGCACGGCTATAGCAAATAAGATTAGTTCGGCGTTACCTGACTCAATCGGAGGTTTAACATTAGAAAGTTGCGATAGAAGGGACGGGGTACGGTTCAATTTATCGAATGAGTCTTGGGCAGTTGTTCGAATGTCTGGGACCGAACCGCTGCTGAGAATATACGCAGAAACGCCAGATGAAGCTTCTCTATCAGCGGTTCACGCTGATCTTCGCAAGATGTTATCCGTATAAAGAAACGACTACCTTATACACTCACTCAAATCGAGCAACCTAAAATCAGGCAGAAAGCTGAATAACATCAGTATTGTGAATTTATAACTTTCAGACCTATCGCAATCACCGTTAAGTTCGCGACAATAAGGACACGGTTCTAAAGAATCGTAAATATTTGTGCCGAGGTGGTGAAATGGTAGACACGGCGGACTTAAAATCCTCTGTCCTAGCGGACGTGTGGGTTCGAATCCCACCCTCGGTACCAAAAATTTTTGTCCCGTTTTTTTACTAGGATTACATCCCAAAGTCACCGCACAAAATTCAAACACTTGATGTGGCATAGAACCACATCTGAACCAAAAATTGACCAACGGAGCAAAAATGAACAAAACCTCAATCGGAATAATAGGGGGTACAGGCCTATATTCGATAGATGGGTTTAATAACGCCCAATGGGTGACCGTCGAATCTTCATTTGGGAAACCGTCTGACCAACTGCTAATCGGAGATTTTCAAGGACATAGACTTGTCTTCTTACCACGACATGGCAGAGGCCACCGCATCCCACCCACAGAGATTAATTACAGAGCAAACATCGAAGCTATGAAACGTGCGGGAGTTGACCGTCTGGTTTCATTTTCTGCGGTCGGATCGCTCAAAGAGAATCATAAGCCCGGGGATTTCATACTAATAGATCAATTTGTTGATCGAACATTCGCTCGTGAAAAATCATTCTTTGGAACTGGATTCGTAGCGCATGTAAGTATGGCGACACCAATCTGT
>DBSW01000174.1:3354-4680 GCA_002306745.1 Dehalococcoidia bacterium UBA1332
CAGTTTTCAACAAGGGCTGAATCCGAATGGTATAGAAGCTTGCAGTACGATGTTATCGGAATGACTAATATGCCCGAAGCTAAGCTTGCCCGCGAAGCTGAACTTGCCTATTCGACAGTGGCTATGGTTACTGATTACGACTGCTGGCATGATGAGCACGACGATGTTTCCACGGCATCAATTCTCGAAGTATTACAAGCAAACACCGATAACGCTAAAGACCTGATCAAAGCACTGGTCCCTAGACTGGCTAAAATTGAGGCACCGTTTAAATCAGGAGTTCATCGGTCTCTAGAGCACGCAATCGCTACTCCCGCAGAAAACCGTGATGAAAAACTAGTGTCCAAACTACAAGTAATAGCTGGACGAGTCATAAACAAACCTGGGTGGTGAGCCACATATCAAAAAAGTTCAGCAACTAGCAAGACCACAAAGGCAAGCATCAGCACAGCCATAATGCCGTCAATTTTACGTGACATCTTTCTCAGTTTTTCCGCTCTCCCACCCGTTGTAAGCAGCAACGCAACTGTGGTGTACCACCCACCATCTATAAGCATTCCAGTAAAAGCGATGGCGATTAAAGTTGAGATGCTAAAATCAGCATTTATAAACGGACTATAAATCGCAAGCATCCAAGCAAGAATTTTGGGATTAAATATAGCTATGAACACGCCCTCTAAGAAACCTGAGCGATCGGTTGAAACTGGATGTGCATCCAAAGCAGAATTTTCTGACACTGCACTTCTAGCGTAGATAAAACCCAAATATAGGAGTACTCCTATACCTAGTATGCGCAAGGCCATTACAAATTCATTGCTTGTAGCTATTGCCGCAGCAAAACCAAGTGCAGCAAAAAAAGCATAAACCCCGTAGCCCAGACCATGCCCAACAGCAGTCTCAACGCCTTGTCGGCGTCCACCTGAAACGCTGTTTCTCAAAACAACAGCCAAAGATGGTCCAGGGCTCATTGCCCCAAGTATGAAAACCGGGATCAGCGGAGTAATTACTTCAAGTTGCATGATGCTCTGATTTATCTATATGAGTGTCAGGCAAAGGTTTCCAAATTTATACTAAGGCTCGTGGTTATTTTATGAGGCAATATAAGTTATTTCATAGATCGTGTGTCTCAAGATTTAGCCAGCGCACTTCGCTATCTGAAAGGCGTACATCCAATGCTGCAAGCGAAACATTGATTTCCGAGACAGATAGTGGACCTATGAGTGGGTATACAGGCGTTGGTTGATGTAAGAGGTATGCCAATGCCACACTTACAGTAGCCCAACCTCTTCTTTTAGCAATCTCTCGAGCACGCGAGAGGCGTTCGAA
>DBSW01000183.1 GCA_002306745.1 Dehalococcoidia bacterium UBA1332
AGCTTCTTCCCAATAAGAGGTAGCTGTAAAGTTACCCAAATCGGCCAGTATTTTAAGACTTATTGATTCAATTTCGTGAAGATTAGGTGGTTTAGATGATGACATTTCCGTGGAATTTACTCTTTTCAGCCATTTAGGAAAGCGATTGTTCGCCAGAGGTTGTTAAAGAGAGAAGGATAGCGTTATCTTTCGAAACGGGAAGCCCAGAAACCCCCAATCGTTCTACAATGCTCGCGTTAATTTCTATATACCCAGTTACACAGAGATATTCCTAACTATGCCTGAAGTACTTGTATTTTCCGGTCCTGCCCTACCGTTGTTGGATATGGCCAATGATATGAAACCGAACGACTGGAATCTCCACGTCAAAACTAACGAATCTTCGCATGAAGAAATATCTGAAATAGCAAAGATCGCTGATTTCATTCTGGTGTTCGGCCATGGTGTATCAGACGAGGTCTTGCATATTGCTGAAAAAGCAAAGTTAATCCAATTATGTTCCGCTGGTTTCGATGGTGTGAATGTGGCTCTTGCCGGAGAGCTTGGAATACCTGTCGCAAATAACGGTGGTGCGAACGCAATTCCCGTAGCAGAATTCGCCATTACACTCGCATTGTCAACGATCAGACATTTGATTGTCACAGACTCGGACACAAGAGCCGGGGACTGGATGCGACCTGAAGTAGATGGACGCGATTCCCACGAACTATATGGAGCAACCGTAGGAATCGTTGGGGCCGGCAGAATTGGAAGTACGGTAGCTGGAATGCTACGCGGATTTGAAACTGAAACTCTTTACACCGACATATCTCGCAGCGAAAAAGCTGAAGGCTATGGAGCGGAACGAGTGGAGCTCAATACATTATTGCAGCACTCCGACATAATCACTCTACATACTCCTCTCAACAGCAATACACGTGGGCTAATTGGTAAACGTGAATTAGAAAAAATGAAAAAATCTGCAGTGCTCATTAACACCTGTCGCGGCCCAGTTGTGGATGAAGTTGCATTAAATCAAGCCCTAAATGACGGTGAAATCTGGGGAGCCGGATTAGATGTATTTGAACAGGAGCCAATAAACCCGAATAACCCACTCCTCCAGAGAAAAAACGTGGTGGTCGCTCCACACGTAGCAGGTAAGAGTTACGAAAGCTATCCGAGAAGAGTACGATTCGCTTTCGACAACATGAAACGTGTCTGGGCGGGAAAAAAGCCCACTAGCCTTGTAACCATGCAATGACTATAGACGCACGATAACAAATTTAGCAAGAGAACAAAAAGACGCTTATGAACTCAAAAGATCGGGAAATAAAAGTTTTATACCTAGGGCCAAAGAGTCGAGGCGGTGTTTACACGCCGGACCTAGATGAACAAAGCAGTGCAGCGAAAGAGATGGGTGCTGAATTTGTAGTTTACGAAGGTAGCAGTGACGGCGAGTTAATCGAGGCTCTTAAGGACGCTGATGTGGCTATGAACCAAGGACATGGGATCGACCCGACCCTTTTTACCCAGATGGGAAACAATGGTCGATGTAAAGGCCTGGTTTCTTTCGGACATGGATATGATGGCATGGATCTCAACAGTGCGGTGCAGAACGGAGTAATTCTTGCCAACACCGCATCCTTTGGAACTGAAGAAGTAAGTAACCAGACAATGATGCATTTCTTGATCTGCTCTCGAAAATTTGTCCTTCATGACAAATTAGTTAAAAACGGAACCTGGACAAGAGAGTATTTGTCGCCGATGGGGCACATCGCCGGACAAACATTTGGAATCATAGGACTTGGCGATATCGGACGGGCAGTCGCTCGAAAAGCACTTGCTTTTGGTATGAATGTGATCGGCTACGACCCATTTGTATCTTCTTGGGATGCCAAAGAATACGGTGTAGAAATGGTTGGTAGTCCACAAGAGATAGCAAAAAGGTCAGATTACGTCTCACCACACACGTATCTAACACCAACTACCCATCACATGATCAACAGTGATTTCTTTGAACTGATGAAGCCAACTGCCTATTTGATTAATTGCTCGCGCGGTCCAGTCGTTGACGAAAAAGCACTCATTAAAGCTCTTCAGGAAGGAATGATCGCTGGGGCAGGTCTAGACGTTTTCGAACAAGAGCCTATAGAGCCAGGGAACCCGTTACTCACAATGGATAACGTGTCAGTGACAAACCATTACGCGTCATACAGTGAAGTCGCTTGGAGCAGGGCAAATACACAGCTAGGCGAGGAAGCTATGCGAATTGCATTGGGCAATTGGCCTATGTCTCTTATTAACCCTGACGTCAGAAATACTGTCGAACCACGAAAATCAGCGGTCAGTTGGGAGGTAATGGTTACCGAACGGGATCAATGAATAGCGCACCACCTAAATACCTAGCTAAACACAATCACAAGTAATTTACCGTCCCAAATAAATGGAGATATATAAGTAATGGCAAAACACAGAGTAGTTGTACTTGGTCCGACAACCGACAATCCTCTCTACCACGAACGAGCTGAGATGTCGGACCTTGACGTCGAATTCGTACAAGAGGCACCTAAATCAGAAGGCGAAGCGATCGAAGCAGTCCGAGGAGCTGATGCCGTCATGCTTCGTGGTGGCTGGGGTACGGAACAGGTTATACGCGCCGCTGACCAAGCACAGGTTTTGGCCGTGTATTCGCACGGTTTCAATCACATAGACGTTGAAGCCGCTACGGACATGGGAATCATAGTTACAAATGGTGCAGGGATGTGTGCTGAAGAAGTTTCAAACCAAGCGGTAACAATGGCGCTAGCACTTAATCGTCAGATCGTTCAAACCACAAACCAGCTTCGACATACGGGAGATTGGGACCGAACAACGTTCCTACCAATACAGGCTATTGACGAACAAACGTTAGGTATTGTTGGGTTCGGAAATATCGGGCGTCAAGTGGCTCGTAAACTCGGACAGGGCTGGCGAATGGAAACGCTTGTTTATGATCCATACATCGAACCCTGGATTATTGGCGAATACGGTGTTGAACAGGTCTTTGAACTCAATGAACTATGCAAAAGAGCGGACTACATCATCGTAGTTGTCCCACTAAACACAGAAACATTTCACATGATTGGAAAAGAACAGTTCGACCATATGAAGGAAACGGCTTATTTCATCAACGTATGCCGAGGGTCAGTGACCGATGAAACAGCGCTAATTAACGCCTTGAATCAGGGCAAAATACGAGGAGCGGGTTTGGATGTCTTTGAACAAGAACCTGTGGATCCTGCAAACCCATTACTACAAATGGAAAACGTGATCACGGCACCACATCTTGCTGGAGCTTCAACCCGTTCTGCTTGGCTGGCAAGCCAGAGGGCTTCGCAACAGGTCGCTGCTGTACTACGCGGCGAATGGCCAAGCGCAGGGCAAAATCCTCAAGTCGCATACAAACTTGAGGAAAAACGCAGAATGAAAGGGTCTAAAGGAGCTATCAACGGACTCGGTGAATAATTTCACAAACGCCCAATCGATTAAAAATTGAGAGCAGCGGTTTGCTTCTCTCATCTATTTCTTTTGAAATCTATACAAAGTGAAATCAACTTACTTCTAATAGATCTAGGTAACGCGAACCAATGCCCCGAAAACTTCGAATAGCGACTCTTGGAATTCATCACGAAACGAACACTTTCGCCAGCAATAAAACTAAGATGGCGGATTTCGAACGCTCCGGTCTGCAAACTTACGCGGTACAACGTGGACAGCAGTACCACGATATGCACGAAAAATCTGAAACCTCAATGGCTGGATTTAT
>DBSW01000147.1:0-1394 GCA_002306745.1 Dehalococcoidia bacterium UBA1332
AATAACGAAAGTCCGTTAACGAACGCAGCCAATACTTGCATGCGATGGTATCCATAGGATAATTTTTCGTCGTCGCCCTTTTGTGACAGAACCGCTGACCACCAGGCAAGTCCCAATGCTGCGGAATCGAGGAACATATGCCCTGCATCAGCGATCAAAACTAAAGCATTGGTGACAAATCCTGCTATTAGTTCGATTACCATAAATCCTGTGATCAGATAAAACGACTTTTTTAGCAAGCCAACATCGCTAACTTCATGAGTGTGTTGATGATCGTTATTTTTGATGGTGGGCGTTCCATTTCTAGCGTACTTGCAAACCTTACTCCCGTTTCGATTAAAAGCCCATTTGGGTATTACCTTTTAAGCTAATACTTGGTTGAGGTGTTCGCTTCAGTTAATCTGAGAAGGAAATGATCAATTGGATTACGTAATGTCGAGAATGAAATTGGATTTTGATGATGGGGTTGCCCTGCTTAAGTTTAATCATCCAGAAGTAATGAATGCGGTGGGTTCAGAAATGCTGGCTGACTTTAGGGAGGCCGTTGAGGAGATAAAATTAAATGCTGGGAACGTGAGATGCGTTTTGCTCACCGGCGAGGGTCGCGGGTTTTGCGCTGGAGCAAATTTACAGGACGACTCTAGCAGTAATAAACCCAAGGAGGCCGGAAGTAGTTTGAGGGGTGGTTATCATCCACTCTTGTTCGAACTACGAGGTCTGGAGATGCCGATAGTAACCGCGGTTAATGGAGCAGCGGCTGGCGTAGGAATGAGCTTTGCTTTGATGGGGGATCTGGTATGCGCGTCTAAGCAAGCGTTTTTTTTGCAGGCCTTTGCGCGTATTGGTCTTGTGCCTGATGGCGGTTCAACCTTTATGCTTCCGAGGCTCATTGGCTGGGGTCGAGCTGTAGAGTTGTCTATGTTAGCTGAGCGTCTTCCGGCCGAAAAGGCTATGGAGTGGGGTTTGATCAACCGGTTATATGATGACAACGAATCGTTGATGGTCGGAGCAAAGGAAATTGCACAGAAATTGGCGAAAGGCCCTAAATCGCTCGCTTTGATTCGAAAGGCTTACTGGAGCACTTGGCAGAATTCCTACGAACAACAACTCGATTTAGAGGCTCAGCTTCAAAATGAGGCCGGTCGAACCTCTGATTTTAAGGAAGGGGTTGGTGCTTTTCTAGAAAAGCGGGATGCGGAGTTCACAGGACAGTAAAATGGCAGGAGGTGGGATATGTCTTTAGAAGGATCTGTTGCTTTAGTAACGGGAGGTGGTCGAGGCGTCGGAAGAGCCATTGCCCTTGGACTGGCAGAAGATGGCGCGACCGTTGCGGTAAATTATCGTCGTGATGATGGAGCTGCGAGTGAGACGGTAAGCCTAATCGAGGCCGCAGG
>DBSW01000147.1:1773-3378 GCA_002306745.1 Dehalococcoidia bacterium UBA1332
AATGGTCAACCAAATTTTGGATGATCTTGGTCCCGTTAGTATTCTCGTAAATAACGCAGGTATAGCCAGCCGCGGTAAAATGGTGGCTGACACAGATGCTGCTGAACTGCAGCGTGTCGTGGCAACCCATGCTTTCGGTCCGCATTACTTATCTCGATTGGTTCTTCCCGGCATGAGGACTTTAGAGCGAGGCGATATCATCATGATTTCGAGTGTCGCAACCCGTTCTTTGGGGAGTCATGGAGCGCCTTATAATATGGGTAAAACGGCGATGGAAGCGCTTGCGTATACGCTAGCTAAAGAAGAGAAAATAAACGGCGTTAGAGTCAACATAGTAGCTCCGGGTTTAGTGGATACTGAAATGGGTCAACGATTGGTTAAGGCTACTCAGGGAGTCGAAGACATACGGTCTCTAGATGAAGGAATGCCCTTTGGTAGAGTCTGTAAGCCCGATGACGTGGCCAATGTGGTGAGGTTTCTTGTATCGGATCAGAATTCTTATCTGACAGGAGAGCGCCTCTACTGTGATGGAGGTGGTCCGAGTCCAACTCGATGAGATCGCATCGTTATTCATTCGCAAAGGGACTCGATATGGCACTGAGCGCTCTCGGCGAGGGCCTCCAGGTGATATCCGCCCTCTAAGGCAGACACGATGCGGCCTTCACAATGGGCATTGGCGAGAGAGACTATTTCATTAGTAATCCAGGTGAAGTCGTCTTTCGATAAATTGATCTGAGCGAGGGGATCCAGTTCGTGGGCATCGAACCCTGCCGAAATAAAGATTAAATCCGGTTGGTGAGATTCGATCGCGGGTAGCCAAGAATCCGATATGGCTGAGCGAAACTGTTGGCTGCGGGTGCCTTCAACTAATGGTGTATTGATAATATTGGATTTCACTAGGTCAAAGTAGCGATTGGGGTAGAGGGGATCCTGGTAGCTTGAACAAACAAGAACTCGAGGGTCATCCTTGAATATATCCACGGTCCCATTGCCATGATGAACGTCGAAGTCGAGTATGGCGACTCTTTTTATGCTCTGGTGTTCAAGTGCAGAAGCGGCGGAAATTGCGATGCTGTTAAGTAAACAAAATCCCATCATGCCAGTCATCTCAGCGTGATGCCCTGGGGGCCTGACTGCGCAAAATGCCCGTTTATCTTCCCCTCGTATGATTGAGTTTGTTGCGTCCAAAACCGCGCCAGCGGCGAGCTCCGCAGCGATTTTACTTTCAGGGCTCACCCAGGTGTCAGGATCAGCTGGAACCAGTCCTTGTTCCGGAACCAACCTATCGAGCTCTTCCATGTGTTTAGATTTATGCACGAGTAAAGCGCGTTCTTTACTGATAGGACTCGCCTCAAAGTAGGGTAATTCCCTGGCGATGCCTGTTTGTTCAAGATGCGCCAGCAGATGAGTAAGTCGATCCGGTCGCTCTGAATGCCCCTCTGGAACAAGGTGATTAATGCATTTTGAGTGAGTATAAATTCTCATGCGGTCTTACTTTTAAATGACAATAGTGCCTAATTTTGCTCGTGTAGGAAACGCGATATGATGATCTATTTCTTGGGGGAATGCGTTGACCGTTCTTCTGGTTTTGAGATCCATTGTTTC
>DBSW01000147.1:3800-4473 GCA_002306745.1 Dehalococcoidia bacterium UBA1332
TTCGTGGGGGGCGTTATTTGCTCCACTTTTTCCCTTAGATTGGGTCTTTATATGGCTTTCGGTAGTGGCATGATTCTGGCGATCGCATTCATTATCTTTCGCCAAGGCTACCTGGCGATACCACTGGGAGACGATACCATGAGATCGCTATGGCCACTTTGGTTTCCCCCGAGCTTCTATTTTGGTGCTTATGCGTACTTACGTTTTAGATTAAATTCGGTTTAATCTATGAAAGACTTATTTAAACCGAATCAGCGAATCTTCGTCGCGGGTAGCAGTAACGAGCCAACAGCACTGCTGGCCGAAGTGCAATCCATGGAGCTACCTGAGCATCTTGAATTTATTCAATTTCCCCTGGCAGGATTCAATACTATTGATTTCACCCAGTTCAGTGAAACATCAAACTTAACCACGTTTTTTATGACCCCTTCGCTGAGGCAAGCCGACCCGTCTCGCTTACATTTTTTGCCGATGCAGATGCGATCTGTCTATGACTATCTTAAGCAAGGAGTCGACGTGGTCTTGTTTCAAGTCGCCTATGATCAGCATGGGAATTTGAGACTGGGTCCGAATGTCGATTTTATTGAGGCGGCGTTGCGATCAGCGTCGGTCTGGATTGCCGAGCTCAATCGTTCTTTTGTCGCACCATTCGGATCTATTCCTATTGATAAAG
>DBSW01000193.1 GCA_002306745.1 Dehalococcoidia bacterium UBA1332
TCGAATCCGGTAAACGGATGACACAGATCCTTGCCGAAGAATTATCAGAAGTTAATCCAAACAGAATAGGAGCTTTATCGGGACCAAATCTTGCTCCCGAAATTGTCGCAGGATATCCAGCTACAGCAACCATTGCATACCCCGAACTCAAAGTGGCAAAAGAGGTTCAGGCCTTACTCAGTTCTGATGTATTTCGTCTTTACCGCACTGATGATGTAATTGGTGTTGAACTCGGTGGTGCTCTTAAAAACATCGTCGCAATTGGAGCAGCATTCATCGATGGTATCGAACTTGGAGCCAACGCTAAAGCATCATTTGTAACTAGAGGTCTTCACGAAATCACTCGACTTGGTGTTGCTATGGGGGCTAGACCAGACACTTTCGCCGGTCTAAGCGGAATGGGTGATCTTGTAACGACGTGTTACTCGACAATCAGTCGTAACTATAGATTGGGTTTAGGAATAGCATCAGGAAAAGACCTTAACGCGGTCCTCGCTGAACTAGGTCAAACAGCTGAAGGGGCGCCGACTACACGGGCTGTGGTTAAGCTAGCTCGACAATTAAACATTGAAATGCCAATTGCGGATGTAACTAATTCAGTTCTTTTTGAAGGCAGGTCACCTGATACTGCGATCAAAGAACTTATGGGACGAATGTTGCAGCCAGAAGTTAGATATTAGGCGGCGATTTAATCGCCAAGGTCGCCACTTTCATAAAGTGTTGCCGACAGCACTGCAATTGCCGCTGTTTCGCTTCGCAGAACTCTTTCACCTAAGGTCACCAGATTTGCTCCTACTTTTACCATCGAAGCAACTTCATTTGGAGTAAATCCACCTGGAGGTCCTATCAACATTGCTATTTCTGACTGAGCTTTTGGAATATTACGCAGAGCAGTTTTCAACGATTGAGTTTGTTCGCTAATTTCCTCCCACATGCAAAACAAGGGTTGGCTATCAAGAATTTTGCAAACTGCATCCATTAGTAGCGTTGACGGTTGCACGGTTGGAACTGACACTCGCCCACATTGTTCTGCTGCTTCAATGGCGATCCTCTGCCACCGAACAAGTCGTTTTTGAGAAGGCGCACCAGTTTTACTACCTTGGACTCTTTCTGAAATTACCGGTATGAATTCGGTCGCTCCTAGTTCAGTACATTTTTGTATTGCAAACTCAATCCTTTCCGGCTTAGCTAACCCAAGTAACATCGTCACGTTAATTGAAGGAGAAACGGATGGCTTAACTGCTGCTATAAGAGTAGCTGCAATTTCCGTTTTACTAATATGATCTATTTCTACCTCCCACTCGTGACCGGATCCATCAAATAAACGAATATGACTACCAGATTCAAAACGTAACACTGAGCGCAACTGTCTAACAATGTCGCCATTCAGAATGAACGATCTATCTGATGGATCAATGTTTTTTACGTAAAAGCGTTGCATCACACCAAACCATTCACTCGAATAATTGTGCTCGCTGTCCAATCCTCAATCTGTCTGGTCGATTGAACTTCACCGCCTGCAGCTCTAAAAGCTTCTGTAACATCACATAAACGAGTCTCAAGAACACCTGATGACACTATAACCCCATCATCTTGCAGACAAGATAGTAATGGTCCAGCAAGTTCGATTAATACGTTGGCCGAGATGTTTGCACCAATAACTTCAAACTTTTTTTGATTTAGTTGGGGGTGTGGAATAGAACCCCATAATATGGTTGCCTGATTTTCAAAACCAGCCTCAGAAATGTTGTTCAACGAGGATGTCACCGCCTGCTGTTCAACATCTAGACCAATTGCATGTTTAGCACCCAATGCCAAAGCAGCGATAGATAACACCCCAGAGCCGCATCCTAAATCTAAAAAATTGTCGCCTGATCTAATGACTTTTTCGATTTCTTCTAAACACATCAACGTAGTTGGATGATGACCAGTACCAAATGCTAATCCCGGATCGAGTTCTACGAGAACATCATTAACGTTTGGCTTGTATTCGGCGGAACGCGGCAAAATGACAAGATTTTTACCTACTTTTATAGGTCTGAATTTTTGGTTAGACCACTCTTCATCGCTGATTACTTTTTCTTCAAGTTCAGGTAGATCTACAAGATGTTTTATCAGGCGTACACCAACATCAATTGCAGTTTTCCGACTTTGAGTTGTTGAATCTAGTGGCAGCCAACCGCGAATAACAACCCAAGCAGTCGGATCTGGTTTTTCACCTTCATCAGGATTGTAGCCACCAGCAACTTCAACGGAGGCAGAACTGTCACCATGAGTGTTGAACAGATACGTTAGTGGCTCGACATACTCGGGAGGTGCTTGAATACTGAGCTGTAGCCAGCGCATAAATATACCTTCGTTGTTTGATGAAAAAGGTTAACACTTAGAAGTTTCAAAAACTTATTTAGGGTTATCTTTGTCGCCTCGGAACGCGTCTTTGAACCGATCAATCAGCCCACTATTATCCGAATGTTCTTTTATTCGTTCGAGCCCGAATGATTCGGCCAGTTCCTGAAGCAATTGGACCTGTTTCTCGTTAAGCCTAAGGGGAGTAACGACTTTCAACTCAACAAGTTGATCACCTCTTCGTCCTTTGACTCCCATATGCGGAATTCCAGCGCCTTTTATCCGCATTATGGAACCAGACTGTGTTCCTGGATTTATTTCTAAGTCAACTAATCCATCCAGTGTATCAACACTGATGATTCCTCCTAGCGCTGCGATTGTCATGTTCAATTGTGCACCCATTAGCACGTCATTATCTTTACGAGCAAACACCTTGTCCCGTTCGACGCCAATGTGAACATAGAGATCACCATTACGGTTACCCCGGCCGCCTGTCTCACCTTCCCCTTGGATTAGCAGCCTGGTCCCGTGTTCGACGCCAGCTGGAACATTTACTTCAATTTTTCTAGACTTCCTTTGCGTTCCACGACCAGCACACTGTTTGCATGCTGTTTTGACCTGTTCTCCTTCGCCCTTGCATGTTGGACATCCGGTTACTTGTTGGAACTGTCCAAAGAAAGTTCTTTGGGTGCGTCGAACTTTACCTTCACCATGGCAGGTTGAACACTCAATTACATCTGTTCCAGGCTCAGCCCGATTGCCTGCACAACGATCGCAGCGCTCCATACGATTAATATCTAGTTCTCTCGCCACACCAAATGCTGCCTCACGGAAAGAAACATTGATCTGGAATTCTAGGTCCGCTCCACTATTGGGTGCCTGTCGCGTAGATCCCCCAAAAAAGGAATCAAATATGTCCCCGAACCCGCCAAAGCCTTCAAAACCATCAAATCCACGACCTGGCTGACCGTCTACACC
>DBSW01000023.1 GCA_002306745.1 Dehalococcoidia bacterium UBA1332
CAATCTCTCGAGCACGCGAGAGGCGTTCGAAATTATCTTCGCTGTACCAACACCTAACCATTTCTGAATCATCGAGTTTGTCAGGTGCCGCCCGTCCTTCAACGAAAAAACCGCGTGCCTGCGATGACCATGGAAACAACGGAATTTTTCGTCGGGACAACCACTTTCGAGTTTCAATATCAGATGCCGTAAGGCATCCTTCCCACGGGGCTTCAACCATCCTAGCCAGACTCATCTGGTTACTCAAAACCGTAAATCCGTCAAGTCCATTACGAGCAGCATATTCGTTTGCATCATCAATCCTTTGAGGTGTCCAGTTAGAACCTCCGAATTGATTGATACGACCTGCATTTTTGTGTTCATTGAGTACATCCACAAATTCACCAACTGGAACTTCCAAGTTATCTCTATGCAGAAAGTAGATATCTACCGAATCCAACCGTAAACGTTCTAAGCTTTCGAGAAGCTCAGATGTCACAAATTCTGGATAACAATTCGGAGAATGTGCACCTTTTGTAATTACAACTAAATTTTCAGGATGCCCATTACGGCGCAACCACTGTCCAAAAACAAGCTCTGCATCTCCATAATGCCTAGCAATGTCGAAACAATTCCCACCCTGCGATACGAATTCGTCGAAAATCGGAGTCGCATGATCGACATCTCTTAATAAATGCGTGCCAATAACAATCTGTGAAATATCCTTTTCAATGCCCGCAATTCGTCTGTAGTTCATTACGCCGATACCGAAATTTGTGTGAATGTTTAGCCCGATGTTTATACCAACAAGATTCTAACCATCGATGCAACAATGTATATTTCAGACGCATAGATAAGCAAATTTAAACATAGAAAAAATTTAACGTGAAAATAACAGCTATTGAAATCATCAAAGTTCCTCCCAGCTGGGTATGGATCAAAGTGCAAACCGACACCGAGCACTTTGGTTATGGTGAACCTTACTTGGAGAATCACCCCGAAACCGTTATCGCAGAAGTGAAACGACTAGAGCCATTTTTAATCGGCAAAGACCCCACACAGGTCGAGAAGTTATGGAAAGTAATGTACGAGTCGGGTAACGGTTATTTCGGTGGCCCCATAAAGTTATCGGCGATTTCAGGTATAGACATGGCGCTATGGGATATCGCCAGCAAAGCGGCGAGAATACCGGTGCATCAAATGCTAGGGGGTAAGATTTTTAACAGAATCAAAGTTTATCGATCAACCGGAGGACAGATGCCTTGGGTGGTCGACCCAGGTGATCCATACAGTGCAGGCAGTCCTTCAAGACCCGAGTTACAACCGAACGAGCCCGAAACTTACAAAGAAGCCGCTAAAGTTCTGGTTGAGGAATGGGGTTACAGAGCACTCAAGATGCACGTATCGCCTGGCGACGGACTTGAAGCTACCTCAAAAGTAGACAAAATAGCTGAGTGCTTTGCAGCTGGCAAAGAAGGGGCTCTTGAAGGCGGTCGGAACGTCGGTGTAAATAACGTTGATATCGCCATAGACATTCATAACCCAAATCCAGCAATAGGACGCCAACTCATAGAAGTGTTAGCACCACACAGACCGCTTTTTATTGAAGAACCAATGCCGTTAGAAAGAGTTGATGGACTTGCGCAGGCAGTCAAGGGCACAAACGCCGCTATTGCTGCAGGCGAACGCTGGATGGGTAAACACATATTTTTTGATGCACTATCCAGGGGTCTTTTATCTGTAGTACAACCTGATATAGCGCACGCAGGTGGGATAACAGAGACAAAAAAAATCGCCATAATGGCGGAAGCAGCATATGCAAAACTGGCGATTCACTGCCCTCTCAGTCCCCTTGCGTTCGCAGCTGCAATCCAGGTCGATGCGTGTACGCCAAACTTCCTAATCCAAGAACATAACGAAGTAAATGATTCCCGCCCGACGACCGGATTGTCAAAAGGCTTAACGGTAATTGGGCGAGGTTATTTTAAGGATCCGTATGTTATCGACTCAGACGGTTTCATCCCCACACCGGAAAGTCCAGGACTCGGTATAGAAATTGACGAGAAAGGAATGGAGGAAATCATGTCCAAACCATGGCATGCGCAACGAGGATAGTATCTAGCACTAATTACACCAACTAAATAACCGGATTGCATAGCCGAGAAACAGGGACAAAAATTTATCCATTTGATGACCTCAATTTATCAATCAGCAAAAATATAGTTTGCGCAAATTGCTCCGCATAAATAAATCAAAGTCTAGAATCCCGACCATGAACGACTCTAAATCGATTGCCATACATGCCAAAAACACAGCGTTTAATTCTATAGATGCTGATTCTTCAACACTTATCAATATATCCAAAAATATTTGGAACAATCCGGAATCAGGGTTCCGAGAATACCGCAGCTCTAAGCTTGTGAGCGATTACTTAAATAATTTAGGACTGCAACCTCAAGTTGAGATAGCGTTAACCGGCGTTGTGGCTAAGGTAAAAAGCAGTAAACCCGGTCCACATATCGCAATAATGGGTGAACTGGATTCATTAATCGTTCCCGAACATCGCAAGGCAGATCCTGCAACCGGAGCCGCCCATGTATGTGGTCATAACATACAAGTCGGCAACCTACTTGCCGCTGCAGTCGGGCTATCAACGCCCGAAGTAATAGATAATTTGTGTGGTTCTATCTCGTTTATGGCAGTACCAGCTGAAGAATATATCGAGATAGAGTATCGTGAGCAACTTAGACAATCTGGAAAGCTTGAGTTTCTGGCTGGTAAGCAAGAATTCATCAGACTCGGCTTATTAGACGACGTAGATATTGCATTATTAACCCACGCTTCGCCGACGAATTCACAGACACTAATGCCTGGCACCAGCCACAACGGAATGATCGCAAAAAAGGTACGATTTAGAGGTCGTTCTGCCCATGCCGGTGGTGCTCCACATCTCGGAGTAAATGCACTTAACGCTGCTAATCTCGCTATGCAGGGAATCGCTTTACTAAGGGAAACCTTCAAGGATGAGGATCACGTCCGTGTGCACCCGATAATCACTCGTGGAGGAGCTGCAGTTTCATCAGTACCCGCAAATGTCACTATGGAGATGTTCATCAGAGCAGCGACAATTACAGCAATGAAGGACGCTGAAAATAAAGTAGATCGAGCCTTGAAAGGAGCCGCTATGACCATAGGCGCAGAAGTCGAAATAAGCACATCGCCGGGTTATATGCCATCACTCTTCAATCCTGAGCTTAGCAAAATCTATGATAGATCGGTCACCGAAATAATCGGCAACGACGCAACGGGAAGGATGCCTCACCGAACTTCATCTACGGATATGGGTGACGTATCAATGCTAATCCCGGCAATGCAGTCTTACGCTGGCGGAGCAAGTGGACGCACGCACAGTGACGAATTTGAAATCACTGACTGGAATTTAAACGTTATAGATGCTGGAAAAGCTCTTGCTTCTACCGCTATTGATTTATTGGCTGATGATGGGCTTGAGGCAAAGAAAATCATAGAAAATTTCAAGCATTCACTATCGATACCAGAATACCTAGAAACATTAAGAGGTTTCCGTCGAACTGAATTGTGGAACGGAAACTAGACCGTGGAATTTTGGATCCTAGCAGCACTCGCTAATCCATTAATCTTCTCCATTGTCACACTAATTGACAAGCGTATTCTTTCGGGGTTCGGGCTAGGGCTGCCCAGCTTCAATCTTTTTGTAGGTGGCAGCCAGGGAATATTAGGGGCATCAGTACTGATTTTTAACTTTCCGTATAAAATTTCGTTTGAAGTAATAACTTTGGCATGGTCGATAGGCGTTCTACAGGCGGCCAACATGATATTCATGTTCTGGATGCTGAAGCGAGAAGACCCATCAAGGGTAATCCCAGCTACACAAACCTCCCCGATCTACGTAGCTTTACTAGCTTGGTGGATTTTTGGAGAATCGTTGAGTTTACTCCAATCGGCTGCTGTGTTACTCGCAGTCGGTGGAAGTGTGCTGGCTTCGATACAAATCGATTCTGCCAGTGGAAAAAATAATTTCATTTTCCAGCCACTATTCTTGCTATTGGCCCTTGGAGCTCTACTAATGGCAAGTTCGCAATTAATAACCAAATCGATTGTCGACGATCTATCGACGCTTCATATTGTTTCGTTACGAGGGCTAGGTTTGTTCACTGTGATGTGGATTATGTTCGCTAGGTCTAACACATTACGCGATTTGGGAAGTTTTTTAAAACAGCCTAAAAAAAGTTTATGGCTGATTACTGCCGAAGGAATTATGCCGTTCAATGGTCACTTATTAATCACATACGCTATAGGAAATGGTCCTGTAGCACTGGTGTCAGCGCTGGGTGGGGCTAGACCGATCTTCATATTCACTATGACGACTCTTGGAGCCAGGTTCGCTCCAAGCATCATTTACGAACGTCTGACTGTAAGCAGTTTATTGCTCAAACTATTATCAGCATCTATGGTTGTTGTAGCAGTAGCAATAATTTCTCTAGCTTGACAGTCATATACTCCAATGATTCAAGTAGACATATCATTTATAGTTCGTTCAAATTAAACGAGTTCGAAATCTAACTGCAATTCGGCCTTAATTGATTCGAACCATCCGATCACCTCTTTGTGATATGGGATACCTTCCCGTTGGCGAATTTCAACTTCCTCTGCCTCTGGTAACCCAGCATAAACCACTCTTTTTTCACCTGATGCTGGCTTTGACGTGCGCAAACGTTTCAAGAACCTGTCCATATCATCTTTAAATTGATTTGGATCGATAAATCCGTCTATCTTTACAGCCTGAACGTAATGTCCCATAATCGTTCTCGGTACAGGTGCCATGAACATACCTGCACCCATTCCGGACAGGATCGGAGCCATAATCTCAGCCATGGCAGCGAAACCGTAACCCTTATGAGATCCCTGCTCACGAGTTCCTCCAAAAGGAAGAATATGATAGTCATCAGGTAGGTGAGTCTCATTCATTATCGGCACTCCGTCAGTGTCACTGATCCACGCAGGATCCATTGGAGCACCGATTCGTTCCGCTAATCTCAATTTGTTACCCGCAACCTGAGTGGTTGCAACATCAAAAACGAAAGGTGCTTCACTTCTGGCGGGTGCTGCCCAGGCCCACGGGTTGGTTGCAAATAATTTTTCACTTGCGTGGGTGGGCACCATAGATAAAGGGTTGCCAGCTGATGTAGTGATACCAATCATGTCGTATTTCAATGGCATCATAGAGTGGTAAGCAAGCATACCAATATGACGTGAATTGTGAACTGTGACAGCACCCATTCCATGTTTATCTGCCTTATCTATCGCAATCTCCATAGCCTTAGGAAGAACATGAAGTCCCAATCCTGTATCCCCATCCAAATTAGCCGTCACATCGGTCTCTCGAGTGATCTGTAAATTGGGAACCGGATTGATCTCCTGATCTCCATACATTTGCACATATACTCTTAGCTGGTTCGATACACCATGTGATTCGCACCCTCTAAGGTCACTGGTCAACAGTACTTCCGCAGATAAAGCTGCATCTGTGGAGGATTGCCCACATTTTTCGAAAATCGCTTTAGTCGCAGCAAGCATACGCTCAGGGCGCACTAACACACGGTCTTTCTCTGGAACTAAGAATCGCTCAAGCATTTGTTCCCTTTTTTATTCAGGTATCTAACGTGAAAACTTTAACCTCAAAGAATGAACTAATCAGCACAAACGCGCAACAGTGGAGAACAAAAATAATGTAGGAATTGGTTAAGTCAGCTACTTTATTTATTAGTAGCCTAAAATGGTTAGATTTAAACCGCTGCAAGTTTAGATGAATTCTTTACTCGACCGCGTTTGTGCTGGTCAAGAACAGTCTTACGGACTCTAACAAAATTTGGGGTAACTTCAAGACATTCGTCACCGACCATGAACTCAAGAGCTTCTTCCAAAGAAAGTTCTTTGTGAGCATCAAGGTGCTGGGCGTGATCAGCTCCAGCAGATCGCATGTTGGTCTGCTTTTTCGCTTTCACAACATTCAAGTCCATATCTTGAGGACGCGGGTTTTCGCCAATAACCATCCCCTCATACACGTCAGCGCCTACCGGTACAAACAATTGACCGCGCTCCTGAGCACTCAGTAGGGAATATGTCGTTGTAACGCCTTTCCTGTCCGCAACAAGAGAACCGGTGGGACGCGACCTCATCTCACCATGCCAACGTTCAAAACCTTCAAACACATGATGTGCCAATCCGGTACCACGTGTTTCCACAACAAATTCGTTGTGGAAACCAATCAATCCCCTAGCCGGAATAACAAAATCCATGCGAACCCTTCCCTGCCCATGATTGACCATATTGGACATTTTGCCTTTACGGTGGGCAAGCATCTGGGTGATTGCCCCTAAATGTTCCTCATCTATATCAACTGCTAATCTTTCCATTGGTTCATGCAATTTCCCGTCAATCATTCTTGTAACCACTTCTGGTTTACCGACGGTCAATTCGAAACCCTCACGTCGCATTGTTTCGACAAGAACTGCAAGCTGTAATTCACCACGACCCTGAAATATCCATGAGTCAGGACGATCCGAAGGCAACACTTTGATCGAAACGTTGCCTATCAACTCACGTTCAAGACGATCTTTAATCATGCGGGCAGTCAATTTTTTTCCATCAAGACCAGTAAGCGGTGAGGTGTTGATACCAATCGTTGCCGACAAACTTGGTTCATCAATACGAATTAAAGGGAGTGGTCTGGCATCTTCTGTATCAGCAATCGTTTCACCGATGGTAATGTCTGGAATTCCAGCGACCGCTATTATTTCCCCTGGACCAGCCTGATCAGTTGTAACGCGCTCTAGTCCCTCAGTGATGAAAAGTTCTGTGATCCTAGATTGGCTGATAGAACCGTCAACTTTGCAATGAGAGATCAGTTGGTCTTTTTTAACCACCCCTTGATGCACTCGACAGATCGCAAGTCGCCCGAGATATGGTGAGCCATCTAAATTCGTAACATGGGCTTGAAGCGGATGTCCACTTTCATAAGACGGTGGAGATATGGCCTCAAGTAAAAGTTCGAAAAGAGGCTGTAAATCAGTACCAGGAGTATCAATGTCTGTGGTTGCAATACCATCACGAGCAACGGTATATAAGATTGGAAAGTCGATCTGCTCTTCAGTAGCATCAAGGTCTATAAAAAGTTCGTATACCTCATCAACAACTTCAGATATTCGAGCATCTTTACGGTCAATCTTATTTATCACCAAGATTACCGACAGATCTGCTTCTAAAGCTTTTCTAAGCACGAAACGGGTTTGAGGCAGCGGTCCTTCACTTGCATCAACAAGAAGCAACACTCCGTCAACCATCGCGAGACCACGTTCGACCTCACCACCAAAATCGGC
>DBSW01000090.1:0-5698 GCA_002306745.1 Dehalococcoidia bacterium UBA1332
TGCAAAGAAGAGTTCTAGCACACGATCTGCCCATTTGGCGTCTACCAAAATGACGTCAGAAGTTTCATTTGCAACCGCGTATCTGGACTCGCCGTCTTCGGTTGTGTCACCGATTGTCATGGTAAGACGGGTTACTTCCGTCACACCGGTTTCTTCATTCAGGTTTTCAATCCTCACGGCAATATATGGAGAGTCAATAATGGTGCCGTATGGCTCGTGCTCATCATCATCTCCCAGGCCAAGAGCGACGGCTCCGCCAATTATTGGGTTGCCAAAATGATGTAATTCGTTATCAACTTTATTAGTGTCCGCTTTGCGATCCCCCGAACAGGGATCAGTTTCAATTGGTATGTTACAGAGGTACCATTGCTCTTCTGACCGTTCCCATCCATATGCTCTAGTCACTTCGTTGTTATTGAATAGAAGTACTTCACGTGGCTGACCATTCAGACTACTGTAATACCACTCCGGGTATGGAGGTTCAGTGACTAGGCGCTCGAGAACAGCCCCCCATGAGGCATCTACAAGTACAAGCTGTGGGAATCCTTCCACTCTTGCATAGTTGTTCGCACCGTTTGGAGTCAAATCGCCAAGCAATAAAGTGACTTTTGATTTATCGCGTAACGTCACAGTGAATTGGCTTTTGGGGTTGCCCAGTCCGTATTGTTCTGGGTTTTCTATGTATTGAGAAAGAACTCTCTGGGTTCTTGGTCCACCTAGCAGTTGGGTAATACCACCCCATCTGAACATGTCTGCTGGAATGTTGGTCAAGTCATCAAAATACCAGCGGTTTACCTCTTCTCTCAGGGACCAACTTAGAGTTTCTCCCTGTGTTTCTAGACTGATTCCTCTTATGTCTCTAGGATCGAGGGTATAAAAGAACGGTGGTTGAGGTTCTTTTGTTTCCACCGATGGGTTGGTTATGAACCAGACCACTCCGATTGATACGTAAGAAGCTGCAGATATCAAGACAAGCAGTAGACGCAAATTCATCGTTTAACGGCGTCTCCACCATGTCCAGAAACCGAACAGGCTGATCAAGGTCGGCATTAGCAACCAGCCAGACCACCTTACGAAATCTCGTTCGTTCTTGGTCAAGAATAGTTGGCGATCGGCCTGTGTTTTGGCACGAATAGAAATCAGTTCGAAATCTTTTGCAAGGTAATTGATTGCGTTTACGAAAAGATCAGCGTTGTTGGCTGATCCGAAATAGTTGTTACTTGCAAAGTCTGTGTCACCAATCAAGATCATATTGGTTGAAACTAGATCATCACCATCTGAATAAACACCGCCAGCTAGTTCCCCAACCGCTTCAACAGCAACAGCAACTGGTAAGGGACCAGGAGTTTCGCCGCTGTCGATATCGAAATTCAACGTATCTGGGTCAGTTTCGGACCAACTGCTGATGGTCGTCATTGCAAGAATTTGTTGGCTAACTAGAGGAGTAGTTTCCTTGACGAGGGGAATAGATAGTGGATCAACAGCCCAACCGAAGTGCGTTGTACCAGGCATATAAAGTACTTCAAATCCTTTAGTCACCGGGTGTGGTGGTATCTGACTGTTACTCTTTTTCACCTGAATAAAAGTTGGGCTTGGTGCCACAAAACTTGAGATGTCTGCTGCTTCTCCATCTCCAACAACAACTGCGTATCTCGAAATGAATTGTTTGAATGTGTCAGGAACAGTATCTGGCTCAAACATGAACATTATGCTTCCGCCTGAGCGAGCATAGTTTAAAAGTGCCTGTTGATCGATAGGAAGTAGATCTTGGGTTGGCCCGGCGAAAACTATTGCTGCTGGAACATCAAGGGGGTCTCCTGTCGCCATGCGAACGCCAAGCTCTTGCAACGTCTCATTTAAAACGATGTAATTTTCACGGTTTAACGCAAGACCTGCTAGACCAAATGAAGTAGTGCCTGGGATGTCGGTTACATCGCGTTCAGAATGACCAGTAACGAATATGATCTTTTTTTGTACGATTTGATTAATTACTAGCAAGCCAGTTACTAACTGTTGCTCAGTGATCACATCTGACCTGCTTCTGGGATCACTTCCAACTACTATTTCTGTGCGTCGGCTTTCGACACCTTCGATAGCAAGGGCCGGGAATTGTGTTACCCCTAGACTTGTGGCTAAATTTGGGTTTAGCTCAGGATCCACACGCTCGTAAGTGAGTTCGTGAACGGCGGACCGACGACGGAATTCGCTCAGCATGTCTTCTGTATCACGCCAAGCTGCAGCGCCCGCCGCAGTATCAGTTGTAAAGAATGCTGTGATATTCACAGGTTCTTTAAGGTTTTCTAGAGTGTTTACTACCTGTTCTTCAAGTAAGAATTGTTTAGTCGCTGTGGTGTCGATACGTAACCAGCCCTCTGGATTAGGTCTATCAACAGCCCAGTGCAATGTGAAATTAATTGCTATAGCTATTGCTACGAAAACTATGAACACAATGGCGGTGTTTAAACCGTATCTTCCTCGTCGACCGAACACAGCTTTTCTGACTGTCGCCAGTGATATAACTGCATCTATAAGTAGAATCGCGAAACCGGTACCTGCAACTATGAATGCCGGACCTTCGAGACCCCTCAGGAATACCCATATCAGAACGCCGAATACAACCGCTCCTACACCTGCCAGGGCAAGCGCTTGTCGTATCGATTTAGTGTTGTTCTTTAAACTCACTAGAATCGGAGTTTTCTGGCGAAGAGAATCTGGTGACGGCCGACTTTCTGGCCTATTTTGATGATCTGTTGACATTTATCGACCTAACGCCATCGTCTTGCTTCCAACACGAGAACCGTGAGGAGTAAGAACACTGCGGTGATTGAAGAGTAGTAGGCAATATCTGTTAGCGAGATAATCCCTCGTGCAAAGTCTGCGAAATGACCTCCTTCGGCAACTCCGAAGCTATCGAGGTCAAAGACTGAAAATGACGCGCCTAACTGAAATGCATCTAGTATTTCAGAAGCCAATCCAGTTACTCGTGCGCTAATAAAATCGATAATAGTAAGTGCTGTCAGGATACCTGATCCGACTACGAGTCCGACAATCTGGTTGCTACTTAATGAAGATGCAAAAAGTCCTACCGCTAGCGTCGCTGCGGCGTAAAGAGATAGACCTAACAATCCGCTTAGTAATGGACCAACATCCGGATCTCCATATACGAACAGCACTATAACGAAGTACATTGACAATGCGATCATAACCATTGTAGTCACAAACGCCGCTATGAACTTCCCGAAAACTATTTCAAACTCACGAAGCGGCGAAGTAAGGAGTAATTCTAGAGTGCCGAGTTTTTGCTCCTCAGCAATCAATCGCATGGTCAGCGCGGGCGACATAAAAATCATAAAGAATATTGCACCCGCCAGATAACCCCGGATACTAGCTTCTGCGAACGCATCAGAAACTGATGCAACGAAGAAAAAGCCGGTTATGGCTAGAAACGCAGCAGAGACCACATAGGCCATTGGTGACGCGAAATATGTACGAATCTCTTTGATTGCTATTACTGAAATAAAGCGCACTTGCTACTCACCTAGGTTTTCTTCAGTTGTAAGTTCGAGGAAAATCTCTTCGAGGGTCATCGGAAGCGGGGTCAAGTTTGATAGTCCCCATCCGTTATCTACAATCTTCTTTGCAATTTGCTCCGCAGCTTGAACATTAGGGCGCGCATCCACGATGAATGGCGAAAAATTTTCCCTCTGGGCTTTTTGTAATACCGAAGCACGCTGATCCGACCGCGCGTCTACTACCGCCGATATGTCTCTCATTGCATCAATGAATGCTGGAGACTCTACTCCACGGACACTGACTTCGATTCTTTCAGCGTGCTGAAGTTTTTCGGATAAATCATCCGGTTTATCGTCAGCAACAATTCGACCATCGTTGATGACTAGCACCCGTTTACAAATAGCGCTAACTTCGGGAAGAATGTGCGAACTCAGTAGCATCGTATGGTTCTCACCGAGATCACTGATCAGTTCTCGGGTTTCAACTACCTGAATGGGGTCAATACCTATGGTGGGTTCGTCCATAACTAAAACATCAGGTTCATGGAGGATTGCTTGAGCTATGCCAGTCCGCTGACGGTAGCCTTTAGAAAGTCGTCCGACCAGAGTGTTTTGGTATTCTCCCAAGCGCACCATATCGATCACTTTAGGCAGTCGCTCCTTCACCCATGAAGCGTTCATTCCACGTATTTCTCCCATGTATGTTAGATAGTCCGTAACTGACATATCTAGGTACAGTGGAACCGTTTCTGGTAGGTAACCGATGTGTCTTCGAACGTCTAGTGAATGGGAAACGACGTCGTAACCTCCTACGGTAACATCGCCGGATGTAGGTGGAGTAAATCCTGTAACTACACGCATTGTCGTAGTTTTTCCAGCACCATTTGGTCCAAGAAAGCCTACTATTTCACCTTTGAGCACTTCAAATGAGATGTCTATAACAGCCGGGTAAGGTCCGTAGTTTTTAGACATGTGCTCAATTTTGATCAATTATTCACTCCGTTTTGTTTTTAGCGACGACTTTATGCGCCACAAAGGAACTATTCTGCCAAAATTAAACGTGCCGTGGGTCCTTAGCACATAAATATGGCGTTTCCACCTTCGTGAATTTCAAAGTTGAACTATTTTATCTAAGGTACATTGCTACGGCTACACGGTTTCGTTGCCAAAAAAAGATATAACCCATAGATATAAGTTATGAGCATCAAACAAGAACGCATTAATTATCTAGATCACGCAGCAACTACTCCCGTTCGAGCAGAAGTTTTAGAAAAAATGTTGCCGTATTTTTCAGAAAAATACGGCAACCCCTCTAGCTTATATTCTCTTGCTGGCGAGGCAAGATACGGACTTGATGAAGCACGAGAAATCACCGCAACAGTATTAGGGGCTAGGCTCGGGGAAATAGTTTTTACTGGCGGAGGGTCTGAGTCGAATAATCTTGCAATAAAAGGAATCGCAAATTTAAGAGGAATCCACGGTGGACACATTGTTACTACCGCAATTGAACATCATGCGGTCATACATCCAATTGAACAACTCGAAAGACAAGGATTTGGGGTAACTTATGTTGGTGTTGACAGTACCGGGCGCGTCGATCCGTACGATATAGCTCAAGCGATACGCCCCGAAACATTTTTTGTTAGCGCTATGATGGTCAATAACGAGGTCGGTACTATCCAAGATATTCCCGAAATCGCAGCAAAATCTCGTGAAGCAGCTTCGAAACTCAAGACGGATATCTTCGTGCACACTGATGCTGTACAGGCCGCTGGCAAATTATCGTTGAATGTGGACGAACTTGGGATAGACCTTATGAGTTTGTCCGGGCACAAAATTTATGCCCCAAAAGGGGTAGGTGTGCTTTATGTGCGACGAGGAGTGGAAATTGATCCACTCGTTGCTGGAGGCGGACAAGAACGGCAACGTCGCTCCGGTACTGAAAATGTAGCTAGTATCGTTGGGTTCGCTGAGGCATTGAGGTTAATTGAAGGTGAAAGACTAGAATCTAGGCAACGTATGCGTACGTTATCTGATGCATTAATAGAAGAGGTTTTATCTCGCGTTGTTGGTTCCTCTTTTAACGGAAGCCAATCAAATAAAGTCCCAGAGATAATTAATTTTTCATTCCATGGAGTTGAAGGCGAACCTGTATTACTTGGTCTCGATTTCAAAGGTATCGCTGC
>DBSW01000090.1:6006-6814 GCA_002306745.1 Dehalococcoidia bacterium UBA1332
TCTCGATTTCAAAGGTATCGCTGCTTCAAGTGGAAGCGCATGTAGTTCAGCGTCACTTGAACCTTCACATGTACTGATTGCGATGGGTATTGATCAAAATCTTGCTGTAGGAAGTATACGAATATCGTTAGGGCGTGACACGTCACGCGAGGACATTAGTGATGTAGTCAATTCCCTTATTGAAGTTCTGGAGCAACTTAACGGCTACCCATCTGCCCTGCACTGAGCTTAGACTTAATGATATCAATTTACTTCTAATCTATATTTAAACTAGACAAATTTTTCTATTCACCCAAATTCCCAAGTGATGAGAATAATGTATAGAGGAATTAAAAATGAATTGCACCAGCTGTCACGCATGATGTACTCTCGCTTGTCGGTCCGATATCAAATCGGACGGTGGAGCATTGGATGACTGAAGAGACACATAAAGAACGAGAAGCTTTGGAAGAACCGAATAAGCGTGAAGAATCTTCACCCAACCTCGAATTTGTATTTGGTGAAGAGGCGTCAGAAAGATATCCCGGACAAGTGGCAGCTGCAATCGAGTATGCTGGTGAAAACACTTATGATTACGGTCCGAGAATGCGTGAGATTGATCTAGCTTGGGAGGTCGTGTCCGCAGAGCCTATGGTCAACGATATCGTACGCATAAGGCTCCAATACTTTCCAATCTCTGGTTTCCGTGGTGATCCCGGTTTGGAATATATGGATGTCGATGCTAATGGAGCGGTTCTGGCGCGTCGACAGATCAATGTTCCTAGAGAGAATAGACCGGTCCTGTTGATGGGGTTCGCCGCTTTTTCTG
>DBSW01000078.1:0-3400 GCA_002306745.1 Dehalococcoidia bacterium UBA1332
TTTGATATGAATGACATGGGGTTTTTGGCAAGGAATTCACAACAAAATTTAGACTATAACTTTGTTCTCACCGAATCTGACATCCCTGGTCTTCAGTCAAGAACAACTACATACGGTTTAATAAATCAATACAATGCTGATGATGGGAGTCCTGTAGGGCTCGGCCGTTTTGTGGGTAGGACATGGAACTACCTTAACAACAACACCTTCGATATATCGGTTCGCCATGCCCCTAGGAAAGTGGACGACAGGCTCGGCAGAGGCACGGGAGATTTCCGTATTCCAGAGCGTTTCAACTTGAGGACAAGCTTTAACTCCAATCCAGCGAACGTTCTTGCATGGTCACTTAATCTAACTGCGGGGCAGGACGATTTGGGTCCTCAAGCGATAACCACAGGAGCTGGTATAGTCTGGCGTCCAGATGATCGATTTTCCTTCGATCTGAGTTTGAATTATACAGACCAAGAGGCATTACTTGTTCACCAAGGAGATGGTAACTACACGAGCTTTGAAGCGCATCAATGGGCGCCAAAATTGGATTCGAATTACTTTATATCCGCACGCCAACAGTTCAGAGTGACTCTGCAGTGGAATTCCCTAAAAGCTTTCGAAGATCGCTTTTGGCAAGTTAATCCCCATCGTTTAGAGCGATTGAAACCGGTCGCCAATCCAGATAACGATCCTGACGATTTTGTGATTAGCCGACTTACCTTCCAAGCTCGCTATCGCTGGCAAATTGCTCCTTTGTCAGACTTATTTATTGTTTACACGCGAGGTTCGAATTTACCCGGCAATAGTTTCTATACGTTCCAAGACTTACTTGAGCAGGGATGGAACGACCGAATAGTTGACTCCTTTGCCATTAAACTTCGCTATCGCTTTGGTATTTAAACCCGTCGAATCGATGGCGTTGGGGTCAGAAAAAGTTGCTGTGGACTTCCGAAATTCAATTGCAACGATTTGTTTCTATTGGAGAGTTCTCTTGTAGATTCGGATATAGTCCGCTGCCAGTGTAAATTCTCCCAACAATAAAGGTAAACGTGAAACGAGTTGTTAGTAATTTTCTCGTCCTTGCATCTGTCTCATTTGCTATAGAAGTCTGCTCGCAAGATTTGCCGAGGATTCTGCAGTTTGGTGATGATCAGATAAACATATCGCTTGATGGGTTTGTAGATGAGCCGATTTGGCAGAGCATTCCAATCGTTGATGATATGAAGATTTCTGATCCCGATACCCTTGTTGATGCTCCCTACAAGACTGATATCCGTTTCTTTTATACGGAGAGCGGAATTTATTTTTCAATGATTAACCATCAGCCCGAAGATAGCCTAGTAGCTAGAATGACCAGTCGTGATTCTTTTCTTGAGAGAGACACAATAGGCATAATCATCGACGCCTCGGGAGAAGGTCTATTCGGCTATGGTGTATCGTTATCCTTGGGGGATAGTATGTTTGACTTCTCTCTTCTCCCGGAGCGAAGGTTTAATCTTCAATGGGATGGTTCCTGGGATGGCCGCACTCAGGTTGTTGAAGAGGGGTGGAGCGCTGAATTTTTTGTCCCTTGGTCCATGATGCCATTGCCGCAAGTTGAGGGTGATCGGAAAATAGGACTCGCATTCAGGCGAGCTTTGGGTCAAAGAGGTGAAGTATGGACCTCACCGCCTCTACCAGACACTCTTAATGTTTTCATTAGTGGAGCAAAAAAATATGCTTTAAGTGACATCGAGCCCCGGCGGCAACTCACGCTGTATCCGTTTATCTCCAGTGTATTTGATGGGATTAGACATGATGCTAAGAGTCGGGTTGGTGCAGATATTTATTGGAGACCTACAACAAATACCCTTTTATCAGGAACCTTGAATCCGGATTTTGGCACTGTGGAGTCGGATGATGTAGTAGTTAATCTGACTGCGTTTGAAGTTTTCTTTCCAGAGAGGCGAGTTTTCTTTCAGGAGGGTCAGGATATTTTTAATACAAGCCCAAGAGCTATTGGTGGTCGAGGACAGCGCTTTGTAGGACCTGGCGCTCCAATTTCGATCCTCAATACAAGAAGAATTGGTGGTGCATCGCGATTCAGTGTACCAGAAGGTTTAAAGGTAAGACCTACTGATTTGAGCCAGCCTACTGATTTACTTGGGGCCGCAAAGTTTACCGGTCAAAATGGTAATTTACGATACGGAACATTGATTGCTTCGGAAGACGATTCAGAAATTAGAGGAATTTTCCAGGATGGCACTCGGGTCAATCTCCAAGCAAAGGGTAGAGATTTTACCGTTGGTAGACTCCTATATGAAGATACGAGCGGCGGTTCGCGGCGTTCATTAGGATGGATGGGCACGGATGTTTCTCACCCGGATATTAACGCCACAGTAAATGCGATCGACGCGCATTACTTTTCCGCTGACCAAAGATGGGTCTTAGATGGTCAATTGATGCACAGTGACGTCAATAACGTGACCGGCATGGGATTTTTGGGAGACGTCAGTTTTATTCAAAGTCAGGGTGTACAACACATAGTCAGAGCAACCTATATTGATGACGAGTTTGACATGAATGATTTGGGTTTTTTAACTAGAAATTCTCAAGTTAATTTAGACTACAATTTTCTGTTGACTGAGTCGGATATACCCGGGATACAGTCTCGGACTACCGTCGTTTCATTAATTAATAATTACAATATCGACGGTAATCCAGTTCAAAACGGGCAATCAATTGGACGAACCTGGAATTATCTTAATAACGATACCTTTGATGTAACGTTGCTTTACCTGCCCAAAAGAGTAGATGATAGACTCGGAAGAGGTACGGGCGATTTTCGTATTCCTGAGCGGTATAGTTTGTCATCTAATTTTAGCTCTAATCCCGCAAAACCAATTGCCTGGTCACTTAACCTAGAAGCTACGCAAGAGGATCTCGGCCCAAAGATAATAACAAGCGGCGCAGGCATAGTTTGGCGCCCTAATGATCGATTCTCGTTCGATCTCGGGTTGAATTACACGGATACTGAGGCCTTGCTAGTTCATCAAGGAGGCGGCAGTTATACAAGTTTTGAGGCGCACCAATGGGCACCTAAATTGGAAACGAACTATTTCATTTCAGCTCGTCAACAGTTTAGAGTCACTTTGCAGTGGAATTCATTGAAAGCTTTTGAAGACCGTTTTTGGCAGGTTAACCCTGAACGATTAGAAAGATTAAAGCCGGTTGTTAATCCTGACAACGATCCTGATAATTTTGTGATCAGTCGTCTTACTTTTCAGGCTCGATATAGATGGCAAATAGCACCTTTATCTGATTTATTTGTGGTTTATACTAGGGGATCAAATTTGCCAAGTAATAGTTTTTACACTTTCAGGGATCTACTTGAAAGAGGATGGAACGACCGAATTGTCGACTCATTTGC
>DBSW01000078.1:3802-4267 GCA_002306745.1 Dehalococcoidia bacterium UBA1332
TTACTTACTAAAATAATAAATCAGAGAGTCTAAAAAATGCGTCTATCATTAATTTCTGTTTCCTTGCTTTGTTCATTGATGACGATGAAAACATTATCCGTAGAGAAAATAGTCATTGCACACAGAGGAGCCAGTGGATACTTGCCAGAGCATACGCTTGCAGCGAAATCTATGGCGTATGCCATGGGTGCAAACTACATTGAACAGGACGTGGTGATGACAAGAGATGACGCTCTTATCGTCATGCATGACATCACCTTAGATAGAACTACGGATGTGGCGGAAAAATTTCCTGATCGAGCAAGAGTTGATGGCAGGTTCTATGCGATAGATTTTACCTTAAAGGAAATTCGCTCATTGTCGGCTACCGAAGGGTTTCGTATCCAAGGAGGGGAAAAAATTCAAGGGTACAAGAGTCGATTCCCCATGAACACATCATCTTTTGGGGTTCCTACTTTGGAAGAA
>DBSW01000006.1 GCA_002306745.1 Dehalococcoidia bacterium UBA1332
CATGTTTATTGTGAAAAACCAATGGCACATTCATTATCCCAGGCTTCAGCGATGATACAAGCTCATCGTGAATCAGGTACAACCCTTATGGTTGGTGAGAGTTATGTGTTTCATCACCCGAACATGGCCGCGCGTGCAGTTATCGACAGTGGCGATATTGGTGATGTATTGCATATTCGTGAAACCAAGGGCCCATGGCTTATGAAACCCGAAGAATCAAAACGTCTTTCAGGTACGAATCATGAATTAAACGCTCCATGGCGGGTTGACCCGAAAATGTCTGGAGGTGGCAAGTATCCGTGGATCATGGATCATGCTCCACATTTTTTTGCGACAGCCCGATATTTCGCAAACAACGCTACGGTTGATTTAATTACCGCTCACGCTCAGCGTAGACAAATATCGGACGAAAAGATATCCGGTATTGGTGCTGTCAATGGACAAGCCATAACGTCGGTTGCATGGAGCTTTAATAACGGAATAGACAGTATATGGAGTCAAATAGAATCAAGTGCAGCAAGTCTTGTTGATGTTGGTTTTATGACAATCATTCATGGAACCAAGGGAAGTTTGCAAGTTTATGGTGAGGGAGGAGGTGCTGCTCCGGGAAGGAAACAGGTTCCAGCAGTTATTCTGAATTGTAATGGTAGGAGCAGGGTAATTGATGCAGGTAATCTAGATGATCGCGCTTGGCAGTCCAACAATAATTATTATGATGCATCACATCAAACAGCATTAAATCACTGGATTGATTCGATTATTCAAGCAAAGCCCGTACGATATCCAGGTGAAGAAGGACGTATTGATCTAGCTTCAGTCCTTGCAACTATCAAAAGTGCGGAAGAGCGAAGGTCTATTTCTCCTATTGAAATAGATGAAAATTGGACGGCTTATTGATGGCACTTTCGATCGCGTAGTTAATATTTAGACAGAAAAACATATTTGTTATGACTGATTATAGATCTGTTATAAAACAGGAAAAATACACACATGGACACCATGAATCGGTTGTGGCAGCACACTCTGCACGTAGGGCAAGTGAGACGGCCGCATTTGTATTGCCGGAGTTAAAGTCTCCAATGCGCCTTCTTGATTTTGGTTGTGGCCCAGGAACAATCACTATTGATCTGGCTGAACATTTATTGCCTAATGGGTCAGTGCTAGGAATTGATAACTCAAAGAAAGTAATTACACAGGCCAGAAATCTGGCAGCAGAACTCGGAATTGAAAACATAGAGTTTGAAGTACGTAATATTTATGAGACGGGTTACAGCTCAGCCAGCTTTGATGCTGTTTACGGCCATCAAGTGCTCCAGCATTTATCTGATCCAGTGAAAGCCTTAAAAGAAGCATGGAGAGTCCTGAAATCGGGTGGTATCTGTGGTGTACGCGAAGTTGACTGGGGTGCTTCCGCTGTTTTTCCATCTGATCAAAGACTTTGTAAATTTTTTGATGTTTACAACAAAGTTGCTAAGAGAAACGGTGGGGATGCGTTTGCAGGTAGGCGATTGAAACACTGGTTTATAAATGCTGGGTTCATAGATCCGACAATAACTACTTCAACTTGGACATTTGCGGAGCAAAATGCGCTCAAATGGTGGGGGGGGCAATGGGCTGACCGAATTTTAAATTCGGAAATAGGTGAGCAAGCAATAGAATACGGATTTGCTAATCAACAAGAATTAAAAGAAATATCTCAAGGTTGGCTCGACTGGCTTGAAGCAGAGGGAGCTTTTTTCGCGTTTATTCAGGTTGAAGCTATCGGAATGAAATTTTAATTAAACTCGTAATTAAAGATCAATTAGCGGCTTATTCAATATAACGTTTCCACGTTTGCGAAAATAAGCTACTTAATCGACTATTTCAAAAATCTCGGTTTTGTGTGTGTCTGCAAGTAGTGGATAAATTTTTTCAAAAATTGATGTGATGCTCGGGGTGTTGCGTACTGAGCTTCTTGAAATTTCGTAATCAGAGATCGACTCCCATATCTGCTCTGTTTGCAACATTCCATGTGGACCATGCCATGCTTTGTATGTTTTTGGTTTGCTATATCCTGCTGTTTCCATTGCTTTGCCAGCTTCGGTTATCAAAGTAGCAAGCTTGCCACCTTTACCAGGTTTTGGAAGGTATGTACGACGAACGGCAATCATAAAATGTGCTCCACGTAGCTTGAGGCGAACTCCTAAACTTTGAAATTACGCCAGTTCTTTTCGAATCTTACTTTGCTTTTCATTTTGGAGGTAGTTGGTTCACTTAGAATTGTGACTGGTCCGCCATTCGCAAGAAATTCTCCTCCAACAGTTGCTGATCGATTGCCGGAGTAAGCTAGGTAGCAGAACCCGACTCCGTCATATGGTTCAGGATCTTCCGATTTATTGATTCGTTTTCCAATAATTTCTCCAACTTTTGACCCTTGAGCGGCAGCAAAAACTCCAGCTTTTGGGATGCTGAATTCTCCGGCTGGAACAACGTTTACATCTCCGATAGCGAACACATTGCTTATGGAGGTTTCTAGTGTTCCTGAGTTTACCGGGACCCAAGGTTTGTCCTTAGCGATCCCAGACATTGCAACCACATCTGGTAGCTTGTGAACAGGAACAGTAGCAATAACGTCCGCTGTAGTAAAAGACCCATTGCTAAAATTAGCCTCCCTACCATCTATGGAAACCTCAGTTACGCCTGCGCTGGTTACAAGTTCGATACCGCGCTTTTCGAGGGCGTTTCTAACTTTCATGGAGGCGTCTTTTCCAGCTACTCCAAGTGGTCCTGGCTCGGGTATGTAAACAGATATTTCAAGATCTTTCCGAATGCCTTTATGCCCGGCCCACCAGTGCAGAATCATGGCTGTTTCGAAAGGAGCTGGCGGGCACTTGTATGGTGGTTTCGAAGCAGCTAGAACGATTTTCCCTCGTTTTATCCTAGTTAGTCTGCGACGTAGGCGGCGCGCTTGGTTGAAGTCATAAAATGAGTAAGCACCTTTAGCTCCCGGCACAGCATCCCAGTCGTAGGCGGCGCCAAGGGCTATGACTAGGTAATCGTAATTGAAGGTACCAGATGACGTTATAACTTCCTGCGCATCAGTATCTATTGACTCGATATTTGCTTGGATAAATTTTATGCCTCGATTCGTGAGCCTTCCTAGTGAACGCCCAGTTTTATTTGTTTCGCGTTCACCCACAATTAGTAAAGGGTTCATTCCACAAAGGTGCGAGACTCGGTCTTTGTCGATGACTGTTATTTCGTGGGCCGAGTCGAGAGCGGATCTTGCGTTTATCGCTGACTGGACTCCACCGAAGCCACCACCTAGAACTAAAACTTTCTTTCCAGCCATGCTTTTTGTGCCCCGGATATAGTTATTGTCGATACAAAGTAAGGATCTTCGCGCCAGCTTATCGTTTTTTGTAGGCAGTGTTAATTGGCATTTAGTGCAGTTGTAAAAACTTACTTTGATTTACTATGCCAATAATTAGATAATTTGTTCTTTTGTTAGATATGTTATTTATGGCTTTTGGTCATTACAACTTGTGTGTTAATCGGGATATGAGATAGATGAATTAGGAGACATACTTATTGGGTACGAAATCTAATACCGTTTCATCCTCAGATCATTGGGATCACTGGATTGAATCTTGTGACACCATGGTTGCACTGAGTCCATCAACTTGTGACAGAAATACAGTTTTTGCCAAAAACAGTGATCGGCCTCAGGAAGAAACACAACCTTTGGTGATGGTATCGGCAGCAAACCATGAGGGTGGTTTTGCAGGTGCACAATTTGTCGATGTTCCACAGATCAGTCATACCTATAGACACGTAGGATCTAAGCCTTATTGGTGTGCAGGCTATGAACATGGATACAACGAGCACCAAGTCGTCATTGGTAATGAAGCTTTGCCTTCTTTGTTACCCGAGACCGGAGAACCAAAACTGATAGGGATGGAGGTTTTGCGATTCGGATTAGAGCGCTCAAAATCCGCTGTTGAAGCTGTTGAAGTCGTTACCGGTCTTGTATCCGAGTATGGTCAGGGTAAATTTGCTAATTGTGCTGACGTACGGACTTATGACAACATATTTTTAATTGCCGATCCATGTTCAGCTTATATTGTCGAATGTGTAGGTCACGAGTGGGCTGTAAAAGAAGTAGATAGCTTTGCGTCAATATCGAATGTAGGGCAGATTGGCACTGATCATAAAATGGTCTCTGACGGAGCAGTTCAGAAAGCCATTGAACTTGAATTATTTTCTCCAAATTCAAAACAATCATTTGCGTTCGGCGATGTGTTTTCGGACTCCGCTAATTCTAATAGCGGATTAATCAGGCAGTGTCGGTCTGATGCTATGCTGAGGAGCGCAAACGGCAACATCGATGTCAGATCAATGATGCAAGTATTGACTGATCATTCAGATGGAGAGAATCCGGAAGAAGACTATGTTGTTGATATTACGGGTGATGTTTCGATATGCCTTCACCGTACCAAAACAGAACCTAGAGGTGCATCAACTGCCAGTCTGATCGCGGATCTTTGTGCAACAGGTGAAAGGCTACCGGTGTACTGGACGGGCATGTACTCACCATGTATGACAGTATTCCTGCCACAGTTTATCGAGGGTGATTTGCCGATTGATTTATCAATCGGAGATAAAAGAGAAAGTGCATACAGTCCGTGGTGGGACTTTTACCGTTTGACTCACTATGGAATAGCTGCAGGACCTGAAATACGGCGTGAAATTTGGTCCGAATTAACCTCGTTGCAAAATGAGTTATTTGAATCGGCTTATTATATGGCGGAAAAAGCTCAGGATTTGATTGCTAACGATTTAGAAAATAATGCCTCAACTATACTTACCAATTACATGGAAGAAAATTTTCGACGCGTTATCACTAAAGTAAAATCCTTGATTCCTGACTCTAACTGAAACTGAAGTTTAGATTGTGTTAGTCGAATTTGATCTTATTTACCGCTAAGTTAATTAATAAAACAATTTAGGATTGCTATGCTCGTTTTCCATCACCAGTAAAGATCCCATGCATACCATTAACTTAATATATTACTCTGAATACAAACACAGCAATAAGGATCGAGAAATACGATGCCATTTAACGTAAATCATATTCACTTAAAGTCTTCTGATCCAAAGAAAACTGCTGATTGGTTTGTTGATGCTTTCAATGTTGAAGTTGTTTCAGATTCTACTCGAAGCTTTGGAGATAGATTCATTGTTACTAGAACTGAAGGTGGCCTTGCAATCAACATATCATCGGAGCGAAGCGGTGAAACGTTAGGCCCCGCGGATTCTGACCCACACTACGGTTTAGAACATTTTGGTTTCGATACAGATGACATGGATGCCGACCTTGAAAGATTACAGCAGCTTGGAGCTAAATTGAAAGAAGGTCC
>DBSW01000135.1 GCA_002306745.1 Dehalococcoidia bacterium UBA1332
CGAAGAATATCCAGATATGGATGGTGAACTGGCTAGACGAGTACGCGAGGTAGTGGGGTCAGAGGTACCCGTAGCGATGACTCTGGATCTTCACGCAAACGTATCCCAACAGATGGCCAATGAGACTGACGCACTTGTTATTTACAAGACAAATCCACACATCGATGCAGTGCCTCGGGCTCTAGAAGCCTGTGACTTGGTTTTGAGGATGGCTCGCGAAAACTGGCGGCCAGCCAAATGGCTAGAACAACCACCAATGGTAATTGGAATCTTCCAGCATGATACTCGGGACATGCCAATGAAAGCAGTAATAGATGATCTCGAAACTGTTCTCAGCAAGCCAGGAATTGTTGGAGGGTCAATCGGTCAAGGCTACCCATGGTCAGATGTATATGAAAACGGCCTATCGTGTTACGTGCTACATGAAGATTCTGTTGACACTGCAAAACATTTAGCCCGTTGGATTGCTCAACGGGCATGGGATAATCGAAAAGAGCTATATGAACCGCTTGGTCCCATGCCTGACAAAGCCGTTGCAGATGCTCTTTATAAAGCTTCAAAAAAATCTACCGAATCAGGTCCAATAATTCTCCTAGATGTTGGAGATAACATTGGAGCGGGTAGCGCTGGTGACAGCACCTTTCTCCTTGCGGAGGCGTTGAAACAAGGCGCAAAGTCGTGGCTTCAAACTGTCAGGGACCCTCAAGCAATCAAGACATGTCTATCGGCCGGTGTTGGAGAAACCGTCACGGTTAATGTGGGTGGTAAAACCGATTCATTACACGGTACTCCAGTCGAATTATCCGGTCGAATCACTAGAATTTCGGATGGAAGATTTGAAGATAATGGCGAGGTCCATGCCGGCTGGAGATTTTTCGACGCGGGAACCACGGTTGTTATCGAATCAGACCAAGGCCCAACAGTTGCGCTGGTCACTACTCGAGTAGGAAATATGAGTCGCGAGCAATTTTACTCGCTTGGATACCGACCTGAAAATTTCGACATAGTGGTAGCTAAAGGAGTGGTTTCTCCTCGTCCGGCGTATCAGCCGATCGCAAGCGAAATGATTACAGTAAATACACCAGGTGCGACCTCTGCAGACATGATGACATTCGATTACAAACGTGTACGTGAATCACTTTATCCGTTAGACCCAAATGCAAATTACACTCTGCACTAATGTCTTTTGTTTAACAAGCACAACAAACTATCGTTTGTCTTCAACGATTGACCCAATTGGCTCCCAGCCATCAATCCATGATTCGTTTCTGGCGTACTCGAACATGATCCTAACCTCATCACCAGTCAATTCAGTAGGCCAGTCGATATCGCGTGGAGATTTTCCATCGATTGTTAACCGAATCCTATCCTCAATTTCAATCCGATATTCGACACCTTTGTAAAGATGTTCAGCTTTGTTGCGCGAGATACCATGGTCACGCACAGGAAAAGTATGTTTTGTGTCATAGTCCCATGCTAATCGAACCCGACTTAAACCCATCTTGGCATCTTTTGTCCGATACCACGCTTCTATGTCGGCTCTAGCAAATATATAAGGCAACCTGTGATCCGGGTCCGCCATCAACCAGTCAGCACGTGTGAGACTTATCTTCATTCCAGTTACTGCGTCTCCTGTATGGCGCAGACTAAGATGCTTCACTACTCCGTCTTCAAAATGAGTAACATCAAGCGAGTTCTCACCAAGCCCCCAGTCTTGTTCACGCCAAACGCTTGACGCCCTCCCATCTTTCAACACAATTTTGTGATTCAACTGCCTAAATTCATCATCTTCGACGACGTGTCGTATATCGAATACGCCCTGGCGATTACGATTGAATTTGGTGTTACGCACAGGAATAGTGGCGCGTTCATAGTATTGATCAAATAAAGTTTCAACTGACATATTTAAATACTTAGGGCTTTAGCTGGGATAGAAATGCGACCACAATTGGAGCGAACCGCACAACTAGTTTTAGATTTATACAATGCTCCTGAATTGTACAAGCGCATTAATCAGATAAGTCGGCGATACCAATCCTGACCATTACGAAAAAGGTCAACGATCTCTTTACGCTGTGAATCATTGTAAAATCGCCCTTTAGTTTTTACCCACTTTATGCCTTCATCAATTTGTTCATCATAAAATCTCGCCGAAACTTTGCTAGCCGGCGATTGAACTTCAGTACCTCGTATATAGACCGGGCTCGTATGAGCCCAAATAGGCTGATTGAACGAATCTCTACTGCTAGATCCTAATCTAGCAGCGATCCAACCATCAGATTCCAATATGATTTCTGATTCAACAACACCTCTCGTCCTACCCTCTGGAAAATCCTGTCTAACCACTACAGCACCATTTAATACGATCTCAATGCGGGTAATCGGATGGTGAGAATTCCAACTAGCATGTATTGGAACACGAGCACCCCTCTCGGGACATAAAATCGCGCCCGGTTGTTCCCCACTAACTGAAAGATAAAGTGCGGGACCGTTCGTAATGAAAGTTTTTCCAGTCTTAATCCCATTAAGCCAAGAATCGTAATTAAACTCACCTTCGGTATTTGAATAAACACGATTCGCAGAACTTACAAACCAATCAGATCCAGTAGATACTGGCATTTTTATGCCAGTATTCAGCATGTGATACCAATACAAATACTCAATGTCATTCCAAAAAGGATCGAATAGGTTCATTGCATGTACCTTCCCTAGCGCAGCAGCAACAGGAGCCTCCATCCCCTGCCCATTGTGACACCAAATAACGAGACCACCCTGATCATTTGCCTGATCACAAGCGTAGGTTAAAGGTGGGTAATCGGGGTCAAATTGATCCACTATAAGTCCACGGCTGAGAGGGTCAACTTGATTTTGTATGTTCAACAACATGACGTGACCGTATCCGATATCGAATGGGTCTCGATTATGGCGGGTTTCCTCACCGCTCTGCACGTAATGATGCGTATCGGTATACTCGGTAAGAACTCCGGGAGGGTATTTGTTTGTAGCGTATTCGAGGTCCCACCGCTTCAAGATTGAAACTGCCGTCATACGTAGGTCTTCTACCCTTGAGTCATATCTAAGCCTTCGATCAGGATCGGTCTCTTTTTCATCGTAATGAATGTGTGTATTGCCGGGATGCCACCCTCGATTGGGTAAATCCGACCATCGCTTTAAATTAACGCTAAGACTCGTATCAGATGAGCTATCAACTTCGACAACTTTTTCCCATGGAGTGAACTCTGTTCCACGTTCAATCAATACGCGGTGATAACCGCGGCAAGTGTCCAAGGAAAACTGACCGTTACTGTAAAAAAAGGGCTCTCCAGAACCGACTTTCCACATGGCGTCGGCAGGAGCAATGTTATCCCCAGTCGGCGATAGAACTTGAACTCGAGCCTGAACAACTTCACCTGTTGCTGAGTCTCTGATTTCTCCAATGATCTTAGGCATGAGTAATTCTTTATATAGTTATTCAGTTGTTACTTTAGAGACCAGTCTTTGGCAAAACTGCTATCTCGCATTGATGCTAAGTTAACCGCAACTTATAAATTCAGCAACAAAACTCCAGTCTAAATCAGGTTAGGAGAACCACTACATGGGCACCGATTATCAAGGCGTCGTTGACGCAATAGCAGATGTTGTGGAAGGACCGATTCCACCTCGCGTGGATAACAATTTCGGTCCAGGAATGATGCACATCGAAATTGAGGATATAGTTCAACAGATGCGACCTCCACCGTGGTCTACACTCC
>DBSW01000020.1:0-2823 GCA_002306745.1 Dehalococcoidia bacterium UBA1332
TTACCGGTGCACTACCCGCTTGACGGCCCTGTACAGCTATAGTCCCAATCGAATCAAAACCAGCTGGCGAATGTTCCTGATCAATCCAAACCCAATCAGCACCAGTCTGATAAATCGACTGAGCTACAAAAGGCTCGCGGGTAAACATACTAGTCCCTAAGACCGGATTTCCCGAAGCCAGTTTCTGTCGGACATCACTTGGGTACATGATTGAAATCACCTATTTAAAAGTTAATGAATATAAATTTGAGACGCATATTACTTGTAACTTGAGCAGAAAGGTTAGCCAACTCGAGTCAAAGCTTTATACGAATCGTTAACGATGTAATCGACGGTGATCTTTTGTCTATAAGTCCAATAAAACAGGAGCACGACTACTGGCAGATTTATATAGTGCCTCAATAACCGCTGTGTTACGCAAACCATCTTCGGGAGGAAATTCAGGTTTTTTTCCACTTAATACGCATTCAGAGAACTCGTCGAACTGCACCACAAATCGGTACGGAGCAGGAGTGGCAATGGTCTCTGTTCTCTCACCATTTCGACCGTCACCTCGTTTGATAAGGATTGGACCAGAATCATCAAACATCGAAGGAATTTCAATTCTTCCTTTTGAGCCATCAATCGTAATAAAACAGCGAAAAGGTTGTTCCATGTTGGTGGTAATGTTGCCAATAGCACCATTGGTAAACCTCAGTATTCCAGAGAACGTAGTGTCGACTCCCCAGTTTCCCGAGTCATTAGACATACCAAGAACCTCCACAGGTTCATCGGACATCACAAATCGTATGGCATATACGGCGTAACAGCCAGCGTCCCATAGAGCACCACCAATAAGCTCCTTTGAGAAACGAACATTGCCCTCAGGTTCAGCGATGTTAAAGCAAAGAGCTGCATCCAGTGTGCGAACTTCGCCTATTTCACCATCCGCTATAAGTTTCCGTGCCAATCGAAGATGAGGGTTCCAGCGATGCGTAAACGCCTCAACCAACACTACGCTGTTCGCGTTGGCCGCATCTATCATTTTCCTACATTCCTCAGCAGAAACTGCTAGTGGCTTTTCGCAAAGAATGTGCTTGCCGGATTCAGCAGCCTTGATTGTCCACTCTGCGTGCATTCCATTCGGAAGGCAGTTGACTATAGCGTCAACATGTGGGTCATCCAACTGTTCTTGATATGAACCGTACCACCTCGGAATGCCATGCTCTTTAGCAGCCGACTCAGCCTTTAACGAGCTGCGAGATGATATAGATACGATCTCGGAATTATTAGACTCATAAGATGCTGGAAGATGAGCGTTAATGCCTATCTGGGCAGTAGATAAAAGACCGTATCGGACTACGTTAAGAGCCATGAATATTCCTTCTTATACCTCCCCAAATAAAGAGCAGGGGCTGTATCTTCAAATAGGCTAACAAATCATCTGGTGTGCCGGTTAACTAATAAGTCCTCGCATTACTGCGAGGACTTATTAGTTCATCTCAGATAGCACCAGATTGGAGCTATCTGATCTTAGTTTTACCGTTTTTACCTATGCATCTTCTTTAGTTACAAGACCAAGTACACCAATACCAACCACAGCAATCGCCCAACCTATCCAAGTAATAAAAGCGAGATCAGACTCGCTGCCAGCCCCATCAACTACCATATTTACCAGGTCCAGAACAGATAAAACACCAATTATTGCCACAAAAACCTTGAAAATTTGATTCCCAAGACCATTCTTTAGCGCAAACCACGCAATTATCAATTGAACAAAAGCGCTAGCAATAATGAAAAGCGAATTTACAGAATTTCCTACAGCATCGGATGCTTGCTGAGTTTCAAGTGTTGCGTCCGGTCCATGGATCAGCCAAGTACTCATACTGACTAATAACGATCCGACCATGATTATTGCCATTATTCGCACATAGGTGTGCCACTCAGCTATGACATTGACAGCCTCAGACAGTTGCACAAAGGACTTAGTGAGATACCCAAACACACCAACAGAAATAATAAAGAAGACTAATGCCATTTCCTGATTGTCCTGGAGTTTCTTAAATTCCTCCGCAGGTTCCATGTCATCAGAAACACCTAATATTCCAAAAAAGAAAGCCAGCATTCCTATACTGGCCCACAGGCCACCAATAATAAAACCCCAAGAGGTCGTTTTAGTTAATTGCATAAATCCCCCAAACATATGAAAAATACGGACTAATTTCGAAACAGGCACATTTATTCACACTGTAATAAATGCGAATGCGGTCAATATACCTAAATCTCAATATTAATAACTACAATGCCAGACACTTATATTTGCGAAACAAGTAATCTCTAAACCCATATATGTACTGCATAAATAAATATGAATACTGTTAGGAAGTTTTCCAGATTATGAAAATCTGCTTCGGAATAATTATTGGTTCGCAAGTTGGGTTCATACTTGATGTAATTATTTTCTCTGGTTCTGACAGTTGGGATGCGTCAATACCGCCAGTGCCCTTTGCTGTTTTGATAGGACCTATAACTGGTGGGATTTTAGCCGCAGTGTATGGGGCAAAATCCAAGAAACAGTCACAAAATAAGCCAAATGTATTGAAGTCAGCTGAGCCCATTACTTGCGCTAATTGCGGTGGGATTAACAAAAGCTTCGCAAAGTATTGCGCCTACTGCGATCAAAAACTAATCGACAACGTTTCAGTCAAATGCGCACATTGTCAGTCCGATATCCGCATAACAGCTAACTTTTGCGTAACTTGCGGGAGCAAAATCAACTAATAATTCGTAAACAAACCGTGTCTAGTCAACCATCTGTCCCAGTGCGAAGATACTAGTCGCTAT
>DBSW01000020.1:3153-3627 GCA_002306745.1 Dehalococcoidia bacterium UBA1332
CCCCCCACTCCGTACTAACTTTTCGGTGCTTCTACTGATATGCGTATGGAAGGCTCATTACCAACGGTTTTCGTAGAGTATGAAACCCCTGCATCAACAAACACCACATCCCCTGGTCCAGTCGTATTTATCTCCTGTCCAGCTATATCCCATTCAACCTTACCCTGAACAACCACCCACCAGCGGTTCTCATCTGCGTGAACATCAGGCTGATTAAATGTTCCAGGCAACTCATGTATATATGTTGAATAGTTACGCTCGTCGGAAACAATCAGTTCGACCCAATTAGAATTATCACCTATTCTGGCAACAACATCCTGCAATTTCGTGTGAATCAAGTTGGGTGAACTCTGACCGGCATCAACAGGAACGTAACGACATGGTTTGATGCCTTTGATGTCGTGGTTGCTATCAGGGTGAGTTATACCAAACCGAATAGCTTGAACACCTTGCTTAGGCTCGATTATGTGACAA
>DBSW01000212.1:0-3389 GCA_002306745.1 Dehalococcoidia bacterium UBA1332
CAAAATTTGCTTGGCGCAGTAGGTTTACAACGGTGTTTTCGAAGTCAAGACTACCTTGTGAGAGTGATGCCATTACATCCTTGACTGAAAAAATTCCAACGACGTCATCGAAATCGGTGTCATAAACTGGGAATCTGGTGTGGGGCGTTACCTGATACATACGTAAAAAGTCACCAAAAGTTTCGTCGGATTGGATCCACACAATCTCCGTGCGTGGTGTCATCACATCGCGTACTTCCATCTCACCGAACCGGAAAATGTTTTCTAGCATTTCACCTGTGTTCTCTTCTACGGTGCCTTCGGCTTCACCTAGGTCAATTAAGGTGCGTAGTTCCCCAGTAGTGACTATTGGGCTGCTAAGCGATTCCTTTCCACCCAGCATTCTCATAATTACTCTTGGTACTAGAGTAAAAGCGAATACAATAGGCCATGTGATTGTCATCAATAGAAGCACTATTCGCGCTGTAATTAGCGACCATTTTTCGGGGGCTACCACTGCGAGAGTTTTAGGAGTCAACTCTCCAACTACTACCACTACTATCGTCGCAATCGCTGTTGCGACAACAGTTGAAAGAAAAGTTGTGTCGCCACCGCCTACGGTTGATATAGCGAGAGTAGTTCCGACTGTCGCTACCATTATGTTGAATAGGTTTCCTACGAGCAGTATTGTTCCGAAGAATTTTTCGTAATTTTGGAATATTCTTACCACTAATCGGGCTCGTTGGTCTCCTTCTTCGCCAAGATGTTCTATTCGAAATCTGCTTGCGCCAAGAACAGCCGCTTCAGTTGCGCTGATGAAGGCGCTACCGAGTAGTCCAATTACTATGATGATGATTGATGTGGTCACGGTATACGGTGTGCGTTTTGAATCGGGACGGTCGTTAATGGAACTCTAACTAAGTTTATCGTCCAACCGCAAAGTGATTGCAACTAGCAATTTGTTTCCAATTACACTAAAAATAGGCATTTAGCGCCCGCATAAAGACTTGTCTAATTACGTGTCATCAGTAATCCCGGCTAGGTCCACATCATTTCCTCGTATGTTCATTTCAATATAGTTACGCGTCTCAGTATTATCTTCCAGGAACTTTCGTGAAGCTTCTCGACCTTGTCCAAGACGCGTTTCACCATATGAGTAAAATGAACCACTTTTTTTGATTATCCCTAGATCTACACCCATGTCCAGAAGGCTTCCTTCTTTACTAATACCTGAATTAAATAGGATTTCTATCTCCGCTTTCTGGAATGGTGGTGCGACTTTGTTTTTTACTACTCGAGCACGAACCCGATTTCCGATTATGTCCTGACCTACTTTGACCGCTTCTACTCTTCTTAGGTCTATTCTTACGGAGCTGTAGAATTTCAGTGCTCGACCTCCGGGTGTAACCTCGGGATTCCCGAAAACCACACCGACTTTTTCACGGAGTTGATTTATGAAAATGCATACTGTGTCGGTCTTATGTATGATCCCCGTTAGCTTGCGAAGTGCTTGAGACATTATTCGTGCTTGAAGTCCTATTTGCATTTCACCCATTTCACCCTCTAGTTCAGCGGAGGGTACTAGCGCAGCGACACTATCTACAACGACAATGTCAAGCGCCCCACTGCGAATCAAATATTCGGTGATTTCAAGTGCTTGTTCGGCGGAATCTGGTTGTGATATGAGTAGTTTTTCTACGTCTACGCCTATTAGACGAGCGTATGCAGGATCCATAGCATGCTCGACATCTATGAATGCTGCTTGGCCACCTGCCGCTTGTGCTTCTGCGACACATGACATTGCAAGAGTAGTCTTCCCCGCAGATTCTGCACCGAAAATTTCTATAATTCGGCCTCTTGGAAGCCCTCCAACTCCGAGCGCTTGGTCAAGTGCGATTGAGCCAGTTGGAATTGATTTAACGCCTTGCTCGTCATTCGCTTCACCCATTCGCATCACAGCACCGCGTCCAAATGCTTTTTCGATTTGCGCGATGGCGAGTTCAAGCGTTTTTTCTCGGTCGCTGCTTGCTCCGTTTTGTGAGATTTTTGTGGGTGCTTTCTTTATCGCCAACGTCGATATTCCTTCTGCACTTTAGCGGGTTTGTATACACGACTTGTCTTGCCGTGCGATGCTGAAGATTAGCACATGTGTTCTAGTCATGCAATACGCTATGTCGCAACGATATCTTTCTCCCAGTGTTTCATGACTTTCCCTCTACTTTTTTAACTTATAAAAATATTCGATATATAGGGTCTAGTAACTAACGGAGACTGTTTTGGTATGGCACTATTTGGTCGAACGGTCAATTTGTAGGTGGTCTGAAGCCGAGTGTCATGGATACAGTTACTTCAGATTTATTTCGGAATATTCCAACTGTGATATTTTCACCTGGTGATGTATTCAGTGCTAGGTACCCAACTAAGTCATCCATTGATTCCATTTGGACATTGTTGATGGAAATTATTACGTCGCCATCAAAATTTAAATCACTGAATTGTGTACCTGTATCTCCTTGTATACCAGCGAGATCAGCAGGACCATCTGGTGTTACTCTGGTCACATATGCACCGACTAGATCCGATGGTAGCCCAACGTTCTCCCTAAGGGTTAACTCGACTTCATTACCGCTGATTCCCATTAGTGGGTAAATATATTTTCCGTTTTCTATCAGTGACGGGACAACCCTTTTTACCAGATCCACAGGTACTGCAAATCCGACTCCTGAACTTTGAGCTGTTTCACTGGCGATTTGTGTGTTTACCCCAATTACATCACCATTCAGGTCAAGTAAGGGGCCTCCTGAGTTACCGGGGTTAATTGCTGCATCGGTTTGGATCACCGATGGGATACTGTAGCTAGAGAATCCGCTATTTATCGTCCGAGATATTGCACTGACTATGCCAGTCGTCATTGTGAATTCTTGGCCGAATGGATTTCCTAAGGCAATTGCCGTATCGCCCGGCCTCAACTGTGTTGAGGAACCGATAGAAATAGGCTTAAGATCATGACTAGGGTCAGGATCGGTTAATTTGATAACTGCGAGATCTGCTGCTGGGTCTTCTGCTATTATTTCAGCACGATACTCTCGACCGTTAAAAAATCTTACGATTATCGTGCCTGCATTCTGAATGACATGGTAATTGGTCACTATGTGACCACTTTTGTCCCATACAAATCCTGAACCTGAGCCCAAGCCGCGTGTCGTTCTAGAGAAGATAAACACCACAGATTCAACAGTTTTGTCATATAAATTGATTAAATGCTGTTGTTGAGCAGCAATTATGTCGGGTACGTAAGTGTCTGAAGTCCCACCGTCTGGAACGGACACTTGGTTCTCATGATTTTTAGCCGATTTCTTAACAGAAGAATTATTAGAATTTGATATTTCTTTGTCTTCGACATCAGAACT
>DBSW01000212.1:3739-3886 GCA_002306745.1 Dehalococcoidia bacterium UBA1332
GCTACGGGATGCTCATCAGTGTCTGAAGTCCCACTGTCTGGAACGGACACTTGGTTCTCATGATTTTTAGCCGATTTCTTAACAGAAGAATTATTAGAATTTGATACTTCTTCGTCTTCGACTTCAGAACTCGCTACGGGATGCTCA
>DBSW01000186.1 GCA_002306745.1 Dehalococcoidia bacterium UBA1332
TAGCGGGATGAAAAATGACGCCAAGCGCACCCAATTTGTTTGCGGCAGCAACGTCTGACCGTAACGCAGTTTCAGATTTACCAACCAATTCTGCATCACTACTTCCTAACGCTACAAGGTATTTACCATGAAGCACTGTAGGTCCCATACCAGCTCTTGTAATCTCAGCTTGGTACTTCTCCACAACCGTGTCATCAATCGGTTTTACAGACCACATGCGCGGGGATGAAGCAAATATTTGAAAACACTCAGCACCAATTTCCTCGGCTCGGCTCACCGCTTTATTAGCTCCACCAGCTGCTGATACGTGCGCACCAATCAACAAATTAAATTTGCTCCTTCTATGCTTGCCAAAAAGGCATCATTAAATAAACGCCAATTCGGCACGCTTTTTAGAATAATTTCGAACGTATGACTTGTAATTTTTGTTTTTAGGAGTTAGCGACAGTTGCTTTTCGCCAAGGCAGGAATGAGCGCTTTTCCCAAAGAACCAAAACCTGAGCAGCGATAAAAATCGAACTATATGTTCCTATCAATACGCCTAACAGCAAAACAATCAAGAAATCGCGCAACGTTGCTCCACCGAACAGAAGCATCGCAATAATCACTGTCATAGTAGTGATACTAGTACCAAGAGAGCGAGTAACCGACTCGTTGATCGATAAGTTGACTGTACTTCTAAACTCTCGTCCCGGTGCCAAGGTCACATTCTCTCGGATTCGGTCAAAAATAACTATGGTGTCATTCACAGAATATCCAATCACCGTAAGGATGCCTACAATAAAAATAGCATTCACTTCAGCATTTATAGCAATCCCAAGGGCAGCAAACAGTCCAAGCACAACGAGGACATCATGTCCAAGTGCAACTAAAGCGGCAAATGCATACTTATAAGAATTCGGCACTGAACGAAACGCGTACATGATGTAGATCATTACGAAGATCGCCGCAACGATTACCGCTGTGATAGCGTTCCGTACTGTATCTTCGGCGACTGATGAACCAACCGTCGACGTATCAAGCACCCGCGCTTTACTATCAATTTTTTCAACTTCCTCTTTCACATCATCCAATCCCGCAACACCAAGATCATCAGTCCTTATAAAAAATTGATCATCACCCAACGCCTGAACAATAGCCTCAGGATGACCGGAAGCGAATAATGCGTCCGTCACATCTCCAGTCTGAATACTAGTGTCGGATAATTGGTATGTGATCGTTGTACCGGAGGTAAAGTCAATTCCAAGATTTAAACCTTCGATTACCAATATCGTAATTGAAAGTAGCGCAAGCACAGTTGATACCGACAAAAAATAGCGTCGTTTAGATACGATATCCATATTAGGAGTTACCTCCAGTCACTGATTCGCCCTGATCTCTTACAGGTACAAAAAGGTTCGAGTTCTCTCCAAGGCGAGTCGAAGCGAGCAATCTGAGCAATAAACGGCTAGCAAAGAATGCAGTGAACATACTCAGCAACACACCTATGGCGAGTGTCAGAGCAAAACCCTGCATAATGCTTGTGCTGAACCGATCGCCAAACCAGAAAAGTACTACTGCAACAATAATCGTTGACATATTTCCATCTCTTATAGACGGCCATGCTCGATCGAATCCTGCAGTTATTGCAGCTAGTAGGCTGCGACCTGATCTAATTTCTTCCTTGGTACGCTCAGCAATAAGAACATTAGCGTCAACTGCGAAACCTAGCGAAAGAATAACTGCAGCTGCACCGGAAAGAGTCAAAGTCACCGGGATCATCTTAAACACACCAAGGAGCATTATTGTGTAGGCAACTAACGCAATAGAGGCTACAAGACCCGGAATTTTGTAGTAAGCGATCATAAATATGAGTAGCAGAACAAGTCCCACTCCACCCGCCATAAGACTTTTCTCTAAAGAATCTTTACCCAGAACGGAATCAACATTACGTTCCTGAATTAAATCCAGTCCAACCGGAAGTGCACCTGATCTCAACTGTATGGCAATCGTTCGCACGCGTTCTGTCGTAAAATCACCACCCTCAATAATCGCCCTACCACCCGAAATACCCGACTGGGCACTCGGTGCAACTAATTCTTCATTATCCAGATAAATTGCCAAACGGTCATTCTGTCTGGCAACACGGTCAGTCGCCTTGAAGAATGCGTCCGCCCCGTCGTCATTGAAAACAAGAGTCACTATTGGTCTTGGAATTGCACCCTGAGAAACGTCTGGGAATGCGTCGTCCAGGTCAGAGGCATCGATTTCCGTTGCCGATTCAGAAAAATACGCCGGATTCGAACATCTTTCGATCAACCATTCTCCCTCGCTCAGTCCATCCGGAGGCCAAGGAATATCTTGAGAACTAGAAATAATGTCTCCGCATTCACGGTAACGGAATTCAAGCTGCGCTGTCTTTCCGATTAAATTTTTTGCCTCTTGTACACCACCACCCACGGTCCACTGCGTCAATGTTCCTTGGCTAGAAGTGAACTGAATTTCACCAAGATCTCTTAATGCTGCAAGAATTTTCTGGTCTTCAGCAAGTACCGGATTACCATCCTTATCTGTCGTCGATGTATTCAAACCGTATAGAAGAATAGAAAACAATCCTTCTGCACCATCAACTTGAGACACGTCAGCGTCTAAACGACCTACTGAGGCGAACGCACTCTTTACTTCATCTAAACTAGGAAGCGTGACGACATCTTCAGTCGACGCAGGCTCTGTAGATGTATCATCTCCGACTACCGGTGTTTCCGTCTGGGGAAGGATATAACCAACCTGAAGTGCG
>DBSW01000005.1:0-1188 GCA_002306745.1 Dehalococcoidia bacterium UBA1332
CCAAAACGCGCCATCGGCGTCATCGACATCACCATGTCCACTCCTTCTTCAGATTGACGAATACTCGCTGTCATCGGTGTCTCGATAAATCCTGGACCGATCGCGTTAACTCGTATTCCCCTACCACATACCTCAGCAGACAGGCTTTGCGTCAACATGATGACACCGGATTTGGACACGCAATAATCTGTGGCTCCAGGCAATGGTCTGCGGCCCGCGATGGAAGCTATATTGATAATCGATCCCTTGATATCTAATTCAATCATAGACTTAACCGCCAACTGGTTCGTAATCATTACTCCCGTGAGATTAACTTCTAGGACGCGACGCCAGTCGTCTACCGATTTATTGAACAAAAAATTACCTTCTGGATCCTCGCTTCTTTCATTAATTTGGCCAGATACATAGCTTGCCGACGATATTCCCGCTGCAGCCAAGACCACATCCAGCTTGGCGAAGCGTTCAATCGTTTCCTGAAAGACTCGTGCCTGACTAGCCTCATCAGTCACATCAATTTCCAGGAACACTACGTCCCCACCCAGTGTCGAAAGCTCTTCTTCAGCACTCTTGCCTTTTTGAGAATCGATATCCGCGATCACCACTGAAGCCCCCTCTTCAATAAATCTACGAGCGGTAGAGCGTCCCAGACCACTCACGCCTCCAGTTATCAAGGCCACCTTGTCATCTAATTTTCCCATCTCACTCTCCTAATGCTTTTCAAACAAACCGTCCACGATACCATCCCATTTATTGATCAAATCTAATCTCTGTAAATCCAACAAAAATGGAGGGCAGAAAATAGAGTCAAATGAGGTGACCAAAGAGCTAAGCTTCTCTTTTCCCACCCAGCATATAGATTTTACTTCCTTAGGATCCGGATCAATCTCATCCTTATCCACTATAAGCCCGAAATAAGCTTGTTTAAATTCGCGATCAATAAAATCTCTATACGCAATATCTGAAGCAAAACTATCTCCGAATTCGTAAAGACAGATTTCCGATACCTTCAGTTCTTCGTAAAGGCCACGATATGCTCCCTGCCGATGAGATTCTCTCGGTTTGAGATGCTCACCAACGCTATCAGTCCAAAGCCCCGCATATAGGTCTTTCTGATCAGATCGCTGTTGCAGTAATAGCATCCCATTGAGGTCAAACAAGTAGACCTGAGAGGACTTGTGCCATAGGCCC
>DBSW01000005.1:1579-3045 GCA_002306745.1 Dehalococcoidia bacterium UBA1332
TTCTTCCGTCAACTTATGGCCGTTTTTAAACCACTATATTTTGGTTGATCAATCGAGACTTGATTAACGACCGTAAATCGGAGGTAGTCTTCAAGCCCTGGTGCATCCAGCTCAATTGCCTGACTCCTAATATCTTTAACAAGCTTCCAACGCAGTTCATCGAGTGTTCCATCCCCATGGACTACCTTATTAAGCCGTTTAACCTCCCCCTCTTTGAGCCTCGATCCCATTACTTGCTCTCGTATGGCTATATCTAGTGAGTTGCTCGCAACTCGAGCTAAAAAATTAGTTCTTCCTTGGGTTTCTCGCATGACCTCTTCGCGAAGAAAATCCCTAACGCTGACCAACAGTTCTTCCATCCTTGGCATCTCATTCGAACCATGTTCAGTCTCAGTTGCAACGAGTTCAACATTGCCTGGTATCAACAAATTGACGCAGTCCACCTGACACTCAGAACTTCTCCTACCAATCGCCGGTCGCTCAACCGTTTTATCTGGACCCGTACGATAATGCTCAGCCATACCTAAACAACCGATGGCCCACCAAAAAGAACCAAAAACTTCCCACCACCGAACTCTGTCTCTATCTACCTCTTTACCAGATACACTTTCATAGCCAGCAAACAAATCTTCATAGTCACCAAAACCACCTACGGGTAAATCAGAGCGCCCAAACCTCCAAGAATTAGTGCAAATCCAGCCAAGATCCCTCATCGGATCACCGATGTGTGCAACTTCCCAATCAAGTACTGCAACAATGCCTTGTTGATCAAACATAATATTGCCATTGCGAAAATCGTTGTGAACAAGGCTCGGCGAATACTCACCTGGTACATTGTCAACCAACCAACGACCCGTGTAATCAATCATAGGCTGCGCAGTTTCAAAATCCCGATAACGCGCCCATGTTTGTTCTACGTATTCGGCAGGCGTTATTGCGTCGAGATATCTAGTCAAACCGGTTTCTTCCAAGTCGATCGCATGTATTTTGGCCAGGACCTCCCCGCTTTTGCGAGCTAACGTAGGACGAATTTCATCTAACTCTGGATCGCGAACGACTTTGGCTCCAAGAGTGATTCCATCTAGCCATTCCATGACAAACCCATCCCCCAGGTCGTCCTCACGATCTAGCACATAGTAGATTTCCGGTTCCGGAACCCCCGCCCGCAATGCGCTACGCATTAACTGCGCCTCAGCAGCAAGACCAGGATGACCAGGCGAGGGGTCTAAAAATTCACCGCCCGCCGATCGTCTCATCGCTAGAACTTTTTCATTGCCATCAATTTCAACATTGAGGCGGTAGGTTTCCTGACTAGCTCCGCCAGAAAGTCGTTCCGTCTTTATGAGTTTATCGAACCCAGAAAACGCCTTTGACAGAATGGCTTCTAATTTTTCATCAAAACCGCTCATACTGAGGACTATTCTTCTCTCACGCCTTTAGGTGCACGCTGGTTCATGAAGCCAAAC
>DBSW01000022.1 GCA_002306745.1 Dehalococcoidia bacterium UBA1332
GGAATGGCATCGATGGCAACCGCCGGTATCGGTGCATTTGGTGCATTGATACTGATATTCATCGTCAGAGAAACTATGGAACGCGCATCCACGAATGCCGGTGAATTAGGCCCAAAATCAAAGTGATTAGCACTAGCGCTTGAACCGCTTAATAATAGTCCCAAGATACAAAAATGAGTTAGAAGCTTGCGAAAAATTAGTGCCCTAAACGTATTAGATTCACTAAAAACGTAAGGTACGTATTATTCTAAATATCACAAACCTTCATCAATCAGCAGCGCATGAAGATCACGTAAGCAAACAGCGTCATCCTCAGGTGGTCGAGCATCTACCCAATCTTTAGATTCTCCTGACATCCCTTCAACCGCTCCAACTGCAACAATATCTCTCACCCACTCGTAGCCCTTCTCCACCGAAGGCAGCAAGTTCTGACCAGATTTGACCGAAAGTGCAGCAACAAGACCATAACCACCCCAGTTGGAAACACTTGCGGTTATCAACTCGGTAGTCGTAGTAATACAAGGATCATCCGGTAAATTTGGGATACTAGGAATCACATGCCGCATATTACCCATACCAATCTCGTTACCCCCGTCTCCAATCCCTACGGTGTACGGATGCTCTTCAAACATATGGTCTACTTTGGCGTTGTGCTCAGAAAAATCCACACCTTTCCAATTACGGTAAGTTCCATCTCCAAGCAGTCCAGCTCTCTCTATAGAAATCATTGCTGCTGGCGCGTGTTCAGCAAGTAATTTATGCGCAAACATACTTGATTCATGGTGAGTCGTTATTGGGAATTCTATTACTTCGTCGTTGCCGGCAATCGCTCTTAAAGCTTTTGAACACTTTTCATCGGTGACATAGGCAACTTCATTACCCAAAGCCTTGAGCGCATGTCCAATCGCGATAGCTCCAGGAGGACCATCTGTCTCGGGTTCCCCCGCCCTAAGGATATAAAAACCAGTGGTTATAAGAATTTTCCCCGGGTGATCCATAACGAGTTGTGCGGATCGCTCTAACCACCCTCCACGCATGTGCTCGCGTAATGCCTTCATCCCACGGATATCATCTTGAAGAATTATATCTTCTATGCGATCAAATACCGACTCAGCCATGTACAGTTTCCACCCTGTATGTGTTTATTTGCTCATCGTCAATAAGCGCTTCTATTACTTAAATTACCGCTAAATCTTCGTCTTTCAAATCGGTAACAAACATGTGACCTGGTGAATGGGTAATCATCAATTCAGGTTTAGAAGCCATTGCGATTGACTGAGGGGTCACACCACAAGCCCAAAAGACAGGGACTTCATCATCAGCTTTCCGCTCCCACACTTCCCCGAAATCCGGTTGACGAATATCTGAAATACCAATTTTCTCAGGATCGCCAATATGAACCGGAGCACCATGGGTCTCGGGAAACCGAGAAGTCGCTTGAACCGCCCTGACAAGTTTGTTCTGTGGAATCCATCGGTGCGAAACAACCATCGGCCCAGCGAAGGGTCCTGATTTCTCAGTCTCGATGTTCGTAATAAACATAGGTACGTTTCGCTTAGTGCCGTAGTAAGGAAGATCGATCCCGTTTGCCATCAATGCGTGCTCAAACGAAAAACTACATCCAAGCAAGAAAGTGACAAGATCATCTCTCCAGTATGATTCTAACGTTTCCGGCTCATCCACCATCTTTCCATGCTTATAAACGCGATAAAGCGGTACGTCTTTCGTTATGTCGGATCCAGTCGCTGTAAGTGAGGCTTCGACCTCTCCGGATTCAATCACTTCAATGACAGGACATGGCTTGGGATTTCGCTGACAGAACAGCAGAAATTCGAACGCCATTTCTTTCGGCAATATTGCAACATTTGCCTGAACATGATGAGGCGCAACTCCTGATGTCGGTTGCCTGAAAAGACCTGCCCGAATCAAGCGACGAACTTCTCTACCTGTTTGTGGAATCGATATATCTGTAGACATACCTGCATATTAGGTATTCTGTTATTTCAGGTCAAACAACAAAATATTCCAACTTAAGCCCCAAACGCAGTAAAACAGGGCTAATATTTGTATAAACCGGCGATAACGTCAGGTTCCGACCCTAAATGTGAGCACTGCTCGCGTTAAGCAAAGTAGATAGCACCGGATTCACCATGAAAATCACCAGAGTTGATCAGTTTGCGCCAAAAAATCGCACACGTCTGATACGTATCGCCACTGATACAGGAATCGAAGGATGGGCAGAAAGCACGCTAGAGGGAAAACCTTTGAGTGTACCTGCCGCTATAAATGAATTCTCAGAATATCTAGTTGGTAAAGATCCTCTAAGGATTGAACATCATTGGCAGCAAATGTATCGCTCATCTTTCTTTAGAGGTGGAGCGCACAATATGTCAGCTATTGCAGCAATTAATGCAGCTCTCTGGGATATTGCTGGCAAGCACTTTGGGGTTCCGAGCTACATTTTAATGGGTGGAAATGTTCGAGACAAAATTCGTGTTTACGCACACTGGGGCATTCGAGATCTTTCAGATGAAGGTCTAGAAGAATCACGACAACGCCTAGATATGCTCCAAAAAAGTGGATACACCGGCTACAAAGCAGGGCCAGCGGGTACCTGGCGCGCTCACGAACCACCTTCACGAATCGATGAGTTTGTACAAGCCGCCTACACGATGCGTGAGTGGGTCGGTGACGAAGTCGAACTGTGCTTCGATTTCCATGGAAAAATGACTCCTGGTCTTGCAGTTGAGGTCTGCAATGAGATCAAGGGAATGCGACCTATGTTTGTAGAAGAGCCTGTACCCCAGGAAAACCCAGATGCCCTCAAACGTATCCAAGAGCAAGTTCCGTTTCCTCTTGCAACAGGTGAACGTCTCCTATCTCGCTGGGAGTTCAGAGAAGTAATCGAAAAACAAGCAGTTTCTTTACTGCAACCTGACGTTGCTCATTGTGGCGGGCCATCCGAACTTAAACGAATTGCAAACTACGCTGAAGTCTATTACCAACACATCATGCCCCACTGTGCCATCGGTCCAATCGCACTAGCCGCATGTATGCTAGTCGACGCAGTGGTACCGAATTTCCTTATACAGGAACAGGTTGATGCGGGACTCGGAGTAGGCCTTCTCAAAAACCCTTGGGAAGTAAAAGATGGTCACATAGATCTGTGGAAGACGCCCGGACTTGGCGTAGAAATCGACGAAAAAGAAGCAACCAAAACTTATGATGGCGATGCTTATGGTTACCACAAAGAACTCGGTGGTGAGTACTACTATGAGAACGATGGCTCAGTAGCCGATTGGTAAATAATCGAATTAAATACCCGTCACAGAATAAGACCCTTACTTATAGTAGGTCTAAATTTAATGGCAAACTACCCGAGTGCTAATAAATAAATCAACGACGCTCTTTCGTTTTACGTCTAATCGTTTAAACAGATAATCATTACGAAGTTTCTGGTCGTATATCTGTCCATGGCCTCGCTTGTTCAAACGCCCGGCTTGCGCGATATACAGTGGCGTCTTGATCGTATCCACCAACGATTTGCATTCCCACGGGCATTCCGCCTTCACCGAAACCAGTTGGCACTGAAGATGCAGGATTGAATGATGAGTTAAAAATCATTGTAAACGGGATAGCACCGTAATTAATACCTGCCATTTCATCATCATTCGTTGCCGACCCGATCTTCCTAGGCGGGTTGAGATGGGGCCAGGCGACAGCGGCATTAGTCGGTGCCAGAACCAAATCGAATTCTTCAAACAATTGATGTAGCTTAAGTTGGAGATTCTGAACATCTCGCAATGCTGCAGAATAATCTGCGGCCGTAAGTGTCCTGCCGTGATTGATCATCTCGAGGGTATATGGCATGAGCTTCTCAGGATTATCGTCCGCTAAGTGGCCATACATAGCCACTTGACCTGCGGTCCAAAGAGTCCACCATGCATCTCTAGGGATAGGATCAAACTCAATCTCAAGTGGTACAACGCTCGCTCCCAAATCAGAAAATACGGGCCACGAAGACTCTATTGAACTAGCAACGTCATCATTAACCTCGGATATTCCAAGGGTCATAGTGGTACCGATTCGCATCCCGGCAACACCATCTTCTAGATCAGAAAGATAATCTGGAACATCCGATTTCAATGATCCCGGATCGCGCTGGTCAAATCCTGCTAGTGCTTGATTCAAAATCACAGAATCACGAACATCTTGTGACATAGGCCCGCTTGTACCAGCTGAATTGTACGCAGGCATAGCCTGTCCACCAAAACGCGGGATACGTCCGTGTGTAGGTTTGTGCCCGAAAATACCGCAGAAAGATGCGGGAAGTCGTATTGACCCACCCCCATCCGAGCCTGTGCCTAT
>DBSW01000121.1 GCA_002306745.1 Dehalococcoidia bacterium UBA1332
GTTTTGCTGATTTACTCCGATTCGACGGCTGGGATGTCCATTTCTTGGGGGCTGACTCACCCGTCAATACCGTTGTTGAAATGGTTAGTGATGAGTTACCTGATTTAGTTGGACTTTCTGTCAATATTGAAGCACTGGTTCCAAAAGCTGTGGACACTATACAAGCTCTTAAAAATCTTCAAAAGCCACCAGCAGTGGTAGTTGGAGGCTACGCTTCTTATGTCGATTCAATAACTGGAGCTGATTTCCATGGGGCTGATGCTCTAGGCGCTATCCAATGGGTAAGAAAACACTTTGATCTTGATAGCTCCTCTGTGCCGATCGAAGTTCTACTTGAGGAACTTGGTCAACGTATTCAGGTGTTACGGAAAGATAAAGGATTGAGCCAGCAGGGTTTGGCAACGGCTGCTGGCTTGGACCGCAGTTATATTAGCGCTGTTGAGCATGGTAAGCAGAACGTCAGTTTTGCCACACTCAAAGGGATCGGTGATGCACTTGATGTCAGTGTGGGAGATCTGGTAGCGGGTTAGATGTTATTCTCAGTGACTTAATATGTTTCAATCTTCTACTCGACGCCCGTAAATCTATTACGTTGCACAAAACTGTGGTGTACAGTCCTCATCAGATTCGATTCTAGTGAACTAGCAGGAGTGAGACATTGAAGATTACAGCTGTACGCCCGTGGATTATTCATGTTCCGTGGAGTGACCGACCGGGTGATCAACCTTCAGACGACAACAAACGAGAGCTGCTTTTTTGCCAGATCGACACGGACGAAGGAATTACAGGTTGGGGAGAAGTCACTACTTACCCTGGCGTGGCCGGAAATCGATCGATCGCTCACATGATCCGTGAGGTAGGAGCGTTGTTAGTTGGTCGTGATCCAGCACACATTGAGCGTATTTGGATCGATAATGTTCGAAAAATGACTTACGTCGGCACGCGTGGAGCGGTTTCGGCTACAGCCAGTGCTATAGATATTGCGTTATGGGACATACGAGGGAAGGTTATGAACCTTCCGATTTACATGTTGATGGGTGGTCCTGTTCGTGATCGTATAGCTCTTTACACTCATCCACCAGCTACCACTAATCCTGACCAGGCACGAAAAGATGCCCGAGCGATTGTTGACGCAGGTTATGAGGCCTTTAAGTTTGACCCGATGATGCACAACATACCTGAAGGTAACGCACATTATGTTGATGGCCAACTTTCGCGTAAGGGTCTCGAAGAGGCCTGGGAGATCACTGCTGCGATTCGAGAGGAAGTTGGGCCAGCTCCCGAGCTTCTAATCGATGCTCACGGGAAGTACAACGTTCCGACTGCTATCGACTTGTGTCTCGGACTCGAAGCGTCGAATATTTTCTGGTTCGAAGAGCCTGTGCCAGTCGAAAGTAACCATGCTCTCAGGCAGGTTCGAGAGAAAATCAATGCCAAAATATCTGTTGGTGAACGTCTTTTCACTCGCTGGGAATTCATAGAGGTGTTTGAAAAGGAACTTGCGGATTTCGTGATGCCAGACGTCACCTGGACTGGCGGTATCTCAGAACTTAAGAAGATTGCCACGCTAGCTGAATCGTACTATGTGCCGATATCACCTCACGATGCAAGTGGCCCTATTAACGTTATGGCTGGAGCCCAAGTGATGATGACCGTACCGAACTTCTACAAGCTTGAGACGAGTCGTTATGACTTAAGTGACTATAACCAGTTTATTGATGAACCGCTTGATATTCGCCAAGGGCATCTTCACGTACCAGATAAGCCGGGGCTGGGGGTGAATCTTGATCCTGAAGCCCTAAAACGCTTTGCTATCGATGGCTTTGCTGGATAGTTAGTGATTTTATTTGATTAGACCGGTATTGCTTTGTCTGAGAATTTTTGTATCTAGAGCGGTTCAGTTACTGATATAAGGCGTTTACCAATGGTGTGCGTTAGGTGCGAAGCTAGCTTCGTAATACTCTGCTACGTGTTCACCAGGAGGAACAATCTTATTTAATGTCTCGTCGACTTCTGGTTCGATCGTGATATTGATTGCTCCTAGGTTGTCCTTTAATTGGTCTAATGTACGTGGTCCGGTGAGTGGTGCTGTTACACCTGGTCGGCTCATTACCCAAGCGAGCGACAATTGAGAGATGGTGCAACCTTTACTTTTCGCAATTGGAATCAGGGCATCAACGATATCTACGACCGTATTACTCATTCTAAGTTGCTTTTTTGGATCAGTTTCATCGGCGTATCGCGAACCTTTGGGTCGGATTTTACTTTTTGAGTATTTTCCTGTGAGACCACCGCCAGCTAGTGGGCTCCATGGAATCTGAGCCAGCCCATATGTCTGGCACATCGGGATGTGTTCTCGTTCTATGCGACGATCGGCCATATTGTATGGCGACTGATCTGACACGAAGCGGTTTAGCCCAAGTTCTTTTGATGCCCAAAGGGCCTCCACAACTTGCCATGATCCGAAGTTAGATGTTCCTATGTACCGTACCTTCCCTGATCGGACTAGGTCGTCCATAGCGCGCAGCGATTCATCGATAGCGATGTGTTTTGAAGGTCGATGGAATTGATATAGGTCTATATGATCGACCTGCATACGATTTAAGCTAGCTTCACATTGTTGGATGATGTGGTGACGGGAGTTGCCTGAATCGTTTGGTCCTTCTCCCATGCTGCCATTAACTTTGGTGGCTAGAATCACATCATTACGTTTTCTATTTCGATTAAGAGCTTCGCCTACGATCGTTTCACTCTTGCTGCTAGCGTAAACATTGGCTGTATCAATGATGTTTATGCCACAGTCTAGTGCGTAGTCGATCATTTCAAATGAATCTTCTTTGGAAGCTCGTCCACCGAACATCATAGTGCCTAGTACAAGTGGACTGATGTTTATTCCAGTTCTTCCAAATTCAACGTATTTCATTTTGTTTGTCCATAACTAAATCGATAGTTGAGATCGAATATAGAGACTGATTATTTGTCTTTATTTGTTTTCCAATTTTCGAAGTCGTCGTTCATTTTGTCTGAGAATTCTCTATCGACCTCACCTGGTGTATAAATCCCCTCTCGTATCCGTTGCTGTCCAAATTCGTCTTTGAGTCGAATATTTTCTGATCTCTCAACTACTGTTTCCGCTAGGTGTGGCGGAATGAATACAACACCGGTGCTGGTAACAAGAACCACATCACCCGGTACACATGTAGCTTCGCCTATACGAGTTACACCATTTATTTCTGGCATACTCACATCCAGAATCGCTGATGGGTCGACACCGCGCACTACGGCGTTGAAGTCTTCCATTTGGAGTATTCTCTGCGTGTCACGAATGCCGCCATCTATAACCATTCCAGTGCCTGATCGAGACTTGATAGCAGTCGCAAGATTGTCTCCTGCAAATGTGCCGTTGTACACCTTACCGAAAAGGTCAACCACGATCAGGTCATTTTGCTGGAGTTCATCTATAACCCATGAATTTTGAAATCCGACACGACCATCTTGTTCGCCTTGAGCATCAATTGAATCGTGTACATCGGGTCGTCGTGGTACCCATCGGCATGTAACTGCTCGTCCGACGATCACTCGATCAGGATGCAAGTTCATCCAGTTTCCCGTGAACTGTGAGGAATACCCATGTTGCTTACAAGTTCCCCAAGCCTCTTCACTTGTGACCAGTTTCATTCTTTCAAGGATGTTTTCAGAAACAATTGGACGTCCGTTTGCGTCCCGTTCACCGTGCCATTCTTTGGTGATTGCGCGAAGATTTTCAGAATTTGTAAGGTTCATTTAGTTTGTCCGTGTTTCTTTAGTTGGCCGCTGCTTATTAGATGTGGCCATGGGAAGTTTAAATCAACTGAACACTATCAAGTGTAATATCGCGTTTGCGGAATTTGCTGACAGAATTAGCTGCTGAACTTATTGATATCGTTTGAGTTAGCAAAAATATTTAAAAGGATTATTGTCATTAGTAAGTTATTTAGTCCAATTGAAATTAGGGGATTAGTTATTCCGAATCGGGTTTTCTATTCACCTATGTGTGAGTATTCCTGCGACACAGATGGGCTGCCGACAGATTGGCACATGGTGCATCTTGGATCTAAGGCAATCGGTGGAGCTGGCATAGTTATGGCGGAAGCTACCGCCGTGACCCCAGAGGGTCGGCTGACATCAAGTTGTCCAGGTATCTGGTCTGATGCTCATGTAGATGCTTGGCGACCTATCACCAAGTTTATTGATAGCCATGGATCTATCCCTGCGATTCAAATCGCTCATGGTGGTCGAAAGGCATCATATACACGGCCTTGGGATTTTCCGAAAAAGAAATTGGAAAAAGAAGAAGGTGGCTGGCAGATCGTGGGCCCAAGTTCAGTTCAATTTGATGATTCATATGCTGTACCGCACGAGTTATCTAAGCCAGATATCACTGATATATCACGTAAGTTCGCCGAGGCAGCAGAGCGTGCGATAGAAGCCGGTTTTAAGGTGATCGAATTGCATTTTGCACATGGTTATCTTGCCAGTTCATTTATGTCGCCTTTATCTAATTATCGAGAAGATGAATATGGAGGCTCACTTGAAAATCGATGTCGATTCGCACTAGAAACAATTCAGGAAGTAAGAAAGGCGATATCCGAGAGCACACCTCTTTTCGTTAGAATTTCATCAGTTGAATTCGTGGAAGGTGGTTGGACCATTGATGATTCGATTAAGCTTGCTAAATGGATGAAAAAAGCTGGTGTTGATCTAGTTGACGCATCTGGGGGTGGAAACTCGGCCAACCAAATAGTCCCACAGAGTCCTGGATATCAAGTCCCATTCGCTGATGCTATTAGGCGGGAAGCCGAAATAATGACTGCTGCTGTTGGTCTGATTACTGAAGCCCGTCAGGCAGAAGATATTCTCACTGAAGGCAGAGCTGATGCTGTGTTTATTGGCAGAGAAATGATGCGCAACCCTTATTGGCCACTTTATGCGCAGGCTCAGTTAGATGGCAAGTCTGATCAATGGCCAATCCAGTATGAACGTTCTTCATTCGATGCTACATATGCAGGCCCTAAAGCATAGATGTTGATTTAGGTCATACAATAAATCAAGGTTTTACTATCTAAACTGGTTGGCATACCTTCTTATTAAAAACGAGAACCCTCACATATGATTATTAAAACTCCAATTCCCAAGATTGATAT
>DBSW01000012.1:0-7062 GCA_002306745.1 Dehalococcoidia bacterium UBA1332
CAACTGATTAGAGTTATTTGTCGCATAGTCTATTACGAGTTCAAGTTGTTCAATCTCCTTTAGCGTTGGCAAGTCTTCAGACATCTTGAGAACATATATGACTGCTAACGTGTTCAATCCATGTGAAACTGGTGCGACAATTGCTGATTTGAACTCGGATGCTGCAATCCACTTTGGCAACACGTAGTTCCCGTTCGATGTCTCTGAAATCACGAGTGGTGCACCAAGAGCAGCCGAATATGCTCCCGCTAACTTGCTGTCTATTGGTTCAAATGATTCCCTTTTAAAATCGATTTGAAAAGGATAATTCCACTGTGTCGGGACAAACATCCCCTGTGAATCCTTGAGAGTGAAAAACACTGCGGCCGGGTACCCTGTTGACAGCCTAGCCGCAGTGACGAGTTTTTGTCCCAGACTAATATCTTTAGCATCATTGAGCCCTTTTATAGCTTCTAGCACTCTACTCGCACTGGATTCTGATGCGAGTTTTTGCTCAATTTTGCGTAGTCGGAACTTTAAAGATTGGCTTTCGCGAACTTGACGGCCCCATGCAAAAAATGAAATTGCAAATCCGGACAATGCTATTGTTTTCACCAGTGTAGTGCCATCTGCAAACAGAATGACCGACGATATGGCGACACTGAACAAACCGCTGATCATTAACTTTGGTCGTAGGTGCCTTGTCGAATTACTCTGCATTAATGTTTTGTTTGTGACAAATTGCTGGAATTTGCTAAATAGTCGCTTTGTGAAATGTACGTACATTGTGCAAGATTATCCAAACCGACTACTTCGTTACCTGTTTACGTTTGAACGACCTTTGATCGAAATAGAAGAAATTGTGAAGTTGTTGTCTGTCAGGCGCCCGCCAGATGACGGTAAGAAGTACACTAAACCAGACGAAAAATATCTATATACATAATTCCTACCATTCAAAAGGCACCGGAACACTGGCTATCTTACGCCGACTGAAAAGTCTTACCGGTCGCGGCGATTCAATCGACAGATCAAAATCTGCTCAATCCGCTTCAAAGCGAGACAAGGGCAGAGCCGCTAACCGAAACACAAACAAAGTACGTAACAAACAACTTCAAGAACCCGCTTCACTTGAAGATATATCTGGTCGTAAGTTTAACCACAGGTCTCGATCTGCTACAAATAACAATCGAAATTCTCGGGAAGAAACTGGAAGTGATGATTATGAACGTGTGACCCCTTCTCGGCGACGGATTCGAAATGACGAACGCGATCCACGGCGGCTTCGGACTCGTGGACAGAATAGGTCGACACGATCCAACCGACGACCCCATAAAGCGCGCCACATGAGTAATCAAGTTGGGCATAATAGTGGTCGTGTACAAGTAAGAGACGATTCGCAGGGTCGTAGTTACGACCACAGCAATTCAACACCTGAATCAAAGATTCATGAGAAACCTCGTGCGGCAGATACCGATTTATGGGGTGATATTACACTCGAGTCGAGTATCATGAAGTCATTAAAAAATATGGGTTATGATCACCCATCGGATATTCAGGAAGCTTCTATCCCTTGGCAATTAATGGGACGTGATGTTGTAGCACAAGCAGTTACCGGCTCTGGTAAAACTGCTTCTTTTGGAATACCGATGTGTAATTTGGTCGACGTTAAGTCTCGTGATGTCGAGGGCCTTGTTCTTGTACCTACTAGAGAATTGGCTCAACAGGTTCAACGTGAGCTCTCATTGATTGGAAGGGACCGTGGCATTGGTGTTGTTGCTGTATATGGTGGAGAACCAATCGCCAAACAAATTAGGGCGTTAGATAAAGGCATGTCAATTGTTGTTGGCACGCCAGGGCGAGTTAAAGACTTGATGAATCGACGTGTCCTCGATTTGCGTTACGTACGCAATGCTGTTCTGGATGAGGCGGACGAAATGTTAGACATTGGGTTTGCTGATGACATGGAGTACATACTCAGACGAACTCCTAGTCAAAGGCAGACCGCACTATTCTCAGCAACGATACCCAGTTTTATAAGAGGACTTATTCGCAAATACCTCAATGAACCCCGTTGGATCCAGTTGGTTAACGACACCAAAGGTTTGGAGACAGTCGATGAAGTTGACCAAATTTTTTATGACGTTGCGTCACAGGACAAATCTGACGGTATTGTCGAAGTTTTAGACGATATAGATGAAGATTCTCAAGTCCTGATTTTTAGAAAGATGCAGGTAGGGGTGGATCGTCTGGCTAGAGGCTTGGCAAGCGAAGGATTCGCAATTAAAGGTATACATGGTGGTATGTCACAGACCGAGCGTAATCGTGTGATGACCGCTTTTCGCGATGGCAGATTGAAGATGCTTGTTGCTACAAATCTAGCGGCTCGTGGTCTTGATATTCCAAGTATTTCTCATGTAATAAATTATGACATGCCTGAGAATATCGAGGAGTATGTGCATCGTATTGGTCGAACAGCGCGCATGGGTAAGCGCGGCACGGCGATTAGTTTTATCGGAGAATGGGATTTCGAACTCCATCAAAAGATCGTTGATAAAATCGGTGAAGAGAAGATGATTCAGAGAAAATTTTCGTTTTATTGATGAAGGATAAAATCTACATAATATGGATAATCCAATAAAACTAAGTTAGATGCCAACCTTCCCGCCCCGTATATTTGTCCCATCTCCTGTGATTAACTTTACTATTTCTTTGGAGTAGAGAACCTCAGTGTCGTCCTGTGGTTGATAGTCCAGATATTTACGTCCGGTTTCAATTGACCAAAACCTTCGCGTGTTATCACTGCACCCATATGCTATTACGAACGGAACGCCGTATTCATTTTCAATATTTTGGGCGTCGACCGCTTTCGTGAATAACTGCGTTATGTCCCTTGGACTAATGAATGCACCAAGGTTTCGCTTAAACTCTTCAAGACCGCCACTCGTTTGTTCTGACATTGAATTGTCTGCAGTGTAGTCTTCAATCCGAATGGGTCGGGTAAATCCTATGCGTAGCATGACCGTTTCGAGTTTTCTACCAAAAATGCCGCATGCGTATGGATAGGCGAGTAATTCATATGCGGCTTTTGCCCACCCGTAAAAATTATCGGAAATCGGTAAATCTGTGGGACGTACCATATCCATTTCGCGATTGTGGATTAACGAGTGCTCATACCAGTCGGCGGCATGATTTGAGCTTGCAATAGCGAGTCTTCGCACACCAGCGTCGTACGCAGACCTATAAATATTGTTGGCCATCTGTATGTTTTCGTGTTCGTTGTCAAAGCGATCTATGGGCGGTTTCTCGGTGTGTGCGCCACGCGGTGTATGAGGCTTGAACGCTAAATGAATGACAGCATCAACATCTTGGAATAGGTGTGCATATTTGGAACGGTCTGGGTCTATAAAATCTGCGGTCTGTACACCATTTACTTTATTTCCATCTCGATCAGTATCGGTTACATCAGCCAACACTAGATCAAAATGTTCTCGAAGTGCAGGCAGCATCAAGGAAGCGATATAACCGCTAGCGCCGGTCATCAGTACTTTTCGTTTATCCAATAGTTTTACCTTATTTGTGACAGATTAAGTCCGATACATTAGGATTTGATACGTTTTAATGATCAGGAGTTTCTCGTCGAAAAGTATTTATGTCAACGTTATTCCTATATCTATTGTGTTTATGGACTGTAATATCCGGGTATGACTACAAGAACATGGCTTAAAGGCAATCTGCATACGCACACCACAAACAGCGATGGTGACGAATCACCGCAGCATGTCGCTGAGTGGTATCACGAACATGGATATGATTGGCTTTGTCTCTCTGATCACAATCATTTAACTATTTTAGAGGGTACTAAGGCTGAGAGGTCTAAATGGCCTCTTTTGGTGGCTGGAGAAGAAGTAACGTCGCGTAATGCCGATGGTCCGGTTCACGTAAATGGATATGGGGTGACTAGAGTTGTTGAGGCTTCAGATTCCCCCGATATTGTGACAAGCATGCAAGAAAACATCGATCGGATTATTGCTGCCGGTGGTATGGCGTCTATTAACCATCCCAATTTTCGCTGGTCATTCGATGATTCTGAAATGTTGCAGGCACATGGTTATCAATTCATGGAAGTCTATAACGGTCATCCTTACTCTCAAAATAGGGGTGGCGGTGGAAAAGCCAGTACGGATGGTATTTGGGATAGGCTGCTCAGCCATGGACGACGTGTTTGGGGTATTGCTGTAGACGATGCTCATCATTACACCGGTGAGTTCAGTTCAACTCGTTCGAATCCTGGACGCGGATGGGTCCAAGTTAAAGCTGCTCGACTGGCTCAACAGGATATTTATGAGGCTATGTCTGCTGGTGATTTTTATGCTTCGACGGGCGTCACTATTGGCGACATGGTCTCAAACACTAAAGAAATCAGAATAGATATCAGTCCTGAGACCTCGCCTAATGACGGTATTCAGGCAAAGTACACAACACTTTTTACAGGGCAGAATGGTCGACTGTTGTATGAATCTACCAGTAACTCGCCTGCCTATAGACCCACACGACTGGATACTTACGTCCGCTCCACCATATATTCGTCGCTAGGAACGCAGGCCTGGACTCAACCGGTTTTCGTTTCTGATTGAGCACACTTCATTTTTTGTCGTTACTGGTTTAATTGATGGCACAGATTTACAGAGGAACGATTAACGCTCCGGATTTTCCGAAAAGACTTGATTGGTTTAACACGGCACAAGCTTTGACAATGAATGACCTTCGTGGTCGTATCCTTATTCTTCATTTTTGGACTCATTGTTGAATTAATTGCATGCATGTACTTCCGCAGTTGCGGAAGCTAGAACGCAAGTATTCCAAAGTTCTTTCGGTTATTGGTGTGCACTCGGCCAAATTTGATGCAGAAAAGTTATCTTCGAATGTGCGGGAAGCGGTGGTTAGGTACGAGATTGAACACGCTGTTGTTAACGATGCCGAATTTGCTATCTGGCAGTCTTACGGTGTGAGGGCTTGGCCGACTCTTATGTTAATAGATCCTGAAGGGAAGGTGATTGGTAGACACGAAGGAGAATTTGAAATTGAAACGCTCGAAAAGCTTGTTGATGAGCTCATTTTTACACACGAATTATCAGGGACACTAAAACGCGGTGAATTCAAACTTATTAAAGAAGAAAATGAAAGTACGACACTTTCATATCCAGGCAAGATAACCGTTGATCAAGAAAAAGAAATACTTGCGATATCTGACTCTAATCACAAGCGTGTTGTTATAACTGATTTAGACGGCAAAATCCAACTGTCTATAGGCAACGGTGAATCTCCACTATTAGTAGATCATCGATTTGGTTTTTTTGATATTCGCGGGATTGAAGGCCCTCTTTTTGACAACCCGCAAGGTCTGATGTTTGATAAAGACAAGTTGTTTGTAGCTGACGCAGGCACTCATACTATAGTAGAAATAGATCTCAGCTTGGGAACAGCTACGACTCTTGCAGGGACGGGTGAGCAGTCACTTTATCGTCACGAGGGCGGTGAAGCACGCAAACTCCCGCTTAGCTCTCCTTACGACCTGTCAATCAAGGACGGTATTTTATATATCGCTATGGCTGGATTCCATCAATTGTGGTCGATGGAGTTAAGTTCTGGATATATTTATCCTTATGCAGGTACTGGCTTCGAAAATATCCTTGACGATTTAAAAGAACAAGCTCTGCTTGCTCAGCCTTCCGGAATTGAAGTGAGGAACAATGCAGTTTTTTTTGTCGATAGCGAGACTAGTTCACTTAGAGTTACTACTGCACTCGATAATGGCAGAGTTGTTACTCTGATAGGCAGAGGTTTATTTGATTTTGGTGACAAAGACGGGGTTGGGCCAGAAGTTAAATTTCAGCATCCTCAAGGTCTCGCCATAAGGAACGACCTTGTATATGTGGCCGATTCCTACAACAATAAGATCAAGTCGGTTGCTTTAGGATCACTCGAAGTTCGGACCGTCGCAGGCAGCGGAGAAGCTGGCTCATGTGACGGTATGTCTATGAAAGCACAATTTAACGAGCCTGGGGGTCTGGCAGTCATTGATAATCGTTTATACGTCGCCGACACGAACAATCACATGATTCGGGTTATAGATCTCGATTCTGACCAAGTGAAGCAATTGGAAGTCGTATAGAGCCATTGAGTTGCTGGATCTTTATTGATACATGTTCCATATATATTTTAGCGGAATCACTACGTCGATATATGGTAAATCCAAGTTTATAGAGAAAGTATACAAGCATCATGTTGAATCGACTTGCTAATGAAACAAGCCCATATTTACTTCAACATAAAAACAATCCTGTCGACTGGTATCCCTGGGGCGATGAAGCTTTTTCAACGGCGCGCGAATTAGATCAGCCAATATTGTTGTCCATTGGGTATTCATCATGTCATTGGTGCCATGTAATGGCGCACGAGTCTTTTGAGGACGAGTCGATCGCCGAAATGATGAATAGAAATTTCGTCAATGTAAAAGTGGATCGCGAAGAACTTCCAGATGTTGATTCGATCTATATGACTGCAGTTCAGGCAATGACGGGATCAGGTGGATGGCCTTTGACAGTATTTATCACACCGGATGGTCATCCATTTTTTGGTGGAACATACTTTCCTCCAGAAGACCGATCACATATGGCTGGATTACCACGGGTTTTGGCGGCTATTTCTGATGCATATACGAACAGGCGACAAGAAATTCTCGAAAACTCTCGGGAAATAGCTGCGGTTATCCGTAAGCAATCTAGCCCGTATCCAGCTGAAGATGAGATCGCTGAATCACTGATTTTTGGTGGCTTCACTAATTTACTTGCTAATGCCGACCTTGAATATGGTGGTACTTCAGGTGCCCCAAAATTCCCTCAACCTATGGTTTATGAACTGTTATTAAGGTATTGGAAGCGAACTAAGAGTAGCCAGGCATTAGATATCGTAACTTTGACTCTCGAAAAGATGGCCGATGGTGGTATATACGACCAAATTGGTGGTGGATTTGCTAGATATTCGGTCGATGATAGATGGCTTGTTCCTCATTTTGAAAAAATG
>DBSW01000012.1:7391-8529 GCA_002306745.1 Dehalococcoidia bacterium UBA1332
TGAAAAAATGCTTTATGACAACGCTCAGCTAGTTTCTCTGTACCTGCACGGGTATCAAGCGACTAAAAAAACACTATTTAAGACAATTGTTGAAGAAACACTAAATTACATTAGCCGTGATATGACCCATGAAGATGGGGGATTTTATTCGGCATCCGATGCAGATTCAGAGGGAGTTGAAGGCAAATATTTCATATGGAGTGCTGAAGAAATTGAAAACGCTTTATCACCTGAAGATGCGGAATTGGCGAAAGCCTATTGGGGTGTAACCGACGAAGGGAATTTCGAAGGTTCAAACATCTTATATTTGCCAATTTCACGCCACGAATTCATAGCCAGAACTTCCCAGCTTCCAGATCAACTGAAAAATGATATCGAGAGGATAAAACGTCTATTGCTAGGGGTTAGGAGTCAACGAATCGCTCCAGCCATAGATACCAAAATATTGGTTTCATGGAATGCACTTATGCTTAAGGCTTATGCTGAGGCTGGTGCGGTTTTTGAAAACCAAGATTGGATCGACGTAGCGAAAAAGAACGCGAATTTTTTGCTCGAAAACGTTACAGATTCGAAATCTCGGTTGCTTCACACGTGGTCTGTTTCAAATAATGGTAAAGGTGAAGCGAAAATAGTCGGCTATTTAGACGATCATGCATATTTGATCGATGCTTTATTGAGCCTTTATGAGTCGACTTTCGATTACTCATACGTTGATAAGGCGCAATTATTTGCTGAGCAAATGATTGAACGATTCTGGGATGCCGATTTACAAGTCTTTTATGACACAACTTTAGAGCATTCAAAATTAATCGTTCGACCTCGCGACATTTTGGACAATGCTGTCCCATCCGGAGGGGCAGTCGCAGCTATAGCTCTGCAACGTCTCAGTATCTTTACTGGTGATCCAAACTACGCTTCTAAAGCAGAGACTTCAATGAAAACTTTGATCCCGCACATGCAGAATATGCCAGCAGCGGTAACGTCCTGGCTTGCGGCTGTTGACTTTCTAAAATCTGATAATCAGGAAGTCGTTCTGATAGGCGATGCTAAAAGTACCTTGATGATCGAGATGATACGCGAACTCAGAAGATCATTTGCGCCAAATCGAGTTCTGGCAGGATCAACTGGGGATTCGCTA
>DBSW01000110.1 GCA_002306745.1 Dehalococcoidia bacterium UBA1332
CCAGATCGTGAAGGAGAGGCAATATCCTGGCACCTCGTAGAAGCTGCCGACCTCGCCAGGTCAGGGAACCTTAAGCGGGTTGTGTTCCATGAGATCACAAACGACGCAATTGAAGAAGCGTTCTCGCACCCCCGTGATATAGATATGGAATTAGTCAACGCCCAACAAGCCCGACGACTTTTAGATCGTATCGTCGGCTACCGACTAAGCCCAGTCTTATGGAGCAAAGTCAAACGCGGATTATCTGCTGGGCGCGTCCAATCTGTAGCATTGAGAATCATAGTTGATAGAGAACGAGAAATTGAAGCGTTTAAACCCAAAGAGTACTGGGTGATTACTGTAGATCTCGAAACTAAAACTGAAGAAAAGAAGTTCAACTTAACTGCAAATTTGACTTCAGTTCCTGATCAGAAGGGCAAACCAGTGGTTGATAACGAAACCACTGCACTCGAAATAAAAAAGGATCTAGACGCAGGCCGTTATTCCGTATCGAAAGTAACAAGGCGCGAAGTAAAGCAAAGACCTCGCCCACCATTTACAACAAGTACTTTGCAACAGCAAGCAGCTCGATCTTTCAGATTCAATGCACAACGCACGATGCGTATAGCCCAAGACCTGTACGAAGGAATTGAACTAGGTAGCGCTGAACCAGTCGGCCTAATAACTTATATGCGAACAGACTCGGTGAATCTAGCCCAAAACGCTCTCGATGAAGCGATGACATTTATCAAATCCAATTACGGAGACGAGTACACAAATGGTCCGAAGAGGTATCACACACGGAGCAAAGCCGCACAGGAGGCTCATGAAGCAATTAGACCAACATCCGTAGATTACACCCCTGAAAAGGTTGCTAAGTTTCTTTCACAGGAACAACTACGCCTATACACCATGATCTGGAAGCGCACGCTTGCTAGCCAAATGGCTGATGCCATTGTAGATAACACTGGCGTTGACATCACAGCGAAAACCGAAAACGGAAGCGAGTACATCGTGCGCGCTACAGGATCTGTAATTAAATTTGATGGTTATCGCAGACTATACATTGAAACAAAAGATGAAGACGCAGAAGACGAAAATAGCAACCAACTACCTCCATTAAACGACGGAAACAACCTTACAAAAGTAAAAGTTGATGCCGATCAAAAATTCACTCAACCTCCACCTCGTTACACTGAGGCAAACTTAATTAGATTTTTGGAAGAACAGGGAATCGGTCGGCCTAGCACATATGCGTCAATCGTAGGGACAATCGAACGCAGATATTACGTTGACCGTCAAAAATCTCGCTTCAAACCCACACCTATGGGGGTCGCAGTTTCTGATTTCTTGTCAAATTACTTCGCAAACATAATGGACACAGGCTTCACTTCTGATATGGAAGCGAAACTCGACTCAGTTGCCGAAGGTGAGCAAGATTGGGTCGAAATGCTAAAGGAATTCTTCGCCCCCTTTGATCAGGCCGTGACTGAAACAGCGAATAAAGCTGAAAGAGTTGATCGCAGGAGCCTGTTGCAAATGAGTGAAGAAAAATGCGACGGCGGAGATCTACTCGTCATCCGTAACGGCCGTTACGGTAAATTCCTGTCGTGTGGACGTTTTCCAGAATGCAGGGTCGCTATTTCAGAACGTCCTGGCGAACGAGCCACAGGAGAAGTCAAAGAAAACTGGGAGATCGCTTGGAAAGCTGCTATGGAGAAATGTGCAATACTGCATCCCGAGGCTGCTGCAAAAGTTGCCCAAGAAGCTGAAGCTAAGCAAAGTGCCAGTCGAAAACGTCGCAAGAAAAAACCATCAACAGGTGCCACAGTCAATAACTAATATCAGGCCCGTGATTATGTGAAACCGATGAACAAACTTCCCTCACCTGCCATGTTGGCTGCCCTGGCTCGCATCGGTCGTCCAGAACTATACGAATACATCCATGATTACTGCGCATATTTATCAACAGCGCGCCAATTGTCTGAGCACACAGTTCGAAACTACATTAGCGATCTAGTCCCATTTATTGAGTATTTAGATTCACAAGGAATTAGATCTCTAAGCGACACTGACAGACTTACTCTTCGAAACTATCTCGCATTTCTGATTGACATTGGCTTCAATCGCAGTAGTGTGGCTAGAAAGCTCTCTGCACTCAAATCTTTCTTTAGATTCTTGCGCCACATAGGGGTATCAGAAAACGACCAAAGTAATATGGTTATAGGCCCTAAAAAAGAAAAAAAGCTTCCCACAATCGGATCCACGCTCGAAATCGATAGACTTCTAAATGAACCTGATACCAACACAAATGCTGGGATCAGGGATCGGGCACTTTTAGAAATTCTTTACGGCGCAGGACTGCGTGTTTCTGAAGTCAATGCGACTAACCTAAATGATTTAGACATTGACCAACGAGAAATCCGAGTAATCGGAAAAGGTGGAAAGCCTCGCATAGCACTTTTTGGTGAACAAGCAGAAGCGTCTATACGTAGGTATTTACTTTATGTCAGACCAATTTTGGTTTCTAGAAAATCCGAAGCAGCCATGTGGGTAAACCAAGTCGGAGGCAGATTATCGAGTAGGTCGATCCAGCGAATCGTAAAAAAACATTCACTGAGCGCGGGTCTAGATCCTGACTTTCATACACACTCTTTGCGTCACAGTTTTGCGACGCACCTTCTAGATGGTGGAGCAGACTTACGAGTAGTACAAGATCTACTGGGACATAGTAGCCCGGCGACAACACAAATTTATACGCAAGTTTCCGCTGAGCAAGCCAGAAAAGTTTATCTAACTGCACATCCCAGAGCAGCCAAAAATAGACGAGGAAGCAAATCTAACGGTCCAAATGTGCAGCAATCAGAGGACATCGCATAGTAATCTTGATCTTGTAAGATAAACCCTCGATGCTTTTTCTTCATAGTAGACAGTAGATTGTTTAACAACCCGACCACGGGAGGCAATTTTGCCAGCAACCATTCTCGTAATTAACGGACCTAACCTTAATAATCTCGGACAGAGAGACCAATCACTATACGGCTCCAAAACTCTTACTGATATTCAGAAAGACATTTCTACACAAGCTGAAAAGCTAGAAATTCGTGTTAAATTCTTTCAATCTAACCATGAAGGAGCGATCGTTGATTTCATTCAAGGCGAGTCTGCTGAAGCCGAAGGAGTGATAATTAATGCTGGAGCATTGACTCAAGTGGGCTACTCAATTCTTGATGCATTACTCGATTCCTCGCTACCTTTTGTAGAAGTTCATCTATCGAATATTCATGCAAGAGAAAAATTTAGGCAAAAATCCGTTTTCGCTGAAAAAGCGATTGGTCAAATAGCAGGTTTCGGTGCCGCAGGGTACATTTATGCCCTTGACCACCTTGCTTCGACGTTAAACACCTAGAACTATCATGATCATTAGGATCTATTATCTTTGAGTAACTTTCTATTTCCGTCACGTCTAAAAAAGCTAAGAAGCAAAATCGGTAATCAAGAGCTCGATGCAATTTTCATTAGCAATGCTGAAAATAGACGATACTTTTCAGGTTTTACCAGTAGCGCTGGTTATCTACTAGTCACACCAGACCAAGCCATAATTTGCACTGACTTTCGCTACACAGAGCAGGCGGCTCAACAAGCCCCAGACTGGCGCGTCGAACGTATAGGTGGCAAGCCAGATTGGATCGCAAATCTGGTCAAAGAATTAGAAATACATAAAATCGGTTTCGAAGCTGATGATATGACAGTAAATACCCTTGAGCGATTCAAAAAATCACTAAAGGAGAATAATGTCTACGCTGAGCTCCACCCCACCTCAGATTACGGAGTAGATCTTCGAGCTTACAAAGATAACAACGAACTAGAACTTTTAGAAAATGCCATAGATATCGGGGACCAAGCTTTTGAAGAAACAGCCAGTCAATTAAAAGTTGGTATGACTGAAAAAGAAGCCGCGTGGATTTTCGAACAGGCAGTACGAGTCAGAGGTGCTGAATCAATTTCATTTGATACGATCGTCGCCGTAGGCCCTAATGCAGCTCGCCCTCACCATGAACCAAGCGATTCCAAAATCGTTGAGGGGCAAACGATCATTTTCGACTGCGGAGCACGTTTTAAAGGCTACTGTTCGGACCTAACCCGTACGCTCGTATTAGGCGAAGCAGACGACGAAATAAAACGAATTTATGACATAGTTTTGACGGCACAACTCGCAGCAATTGAACTGGTTACATCAGGAATGACCGGCGAAGACTGCGATGCTATCGCTCGAAATATCATTTCAGAAGCAGGCCACGGAAATGACTTCGGTCATAGCCTAGGCCACGGACTTGGGCTTGAAGTGCATGAACAGCCAGGAGTAGGACCGAACTCAAAAGGCAAATTAGAAAACGGAATGCCGTTTACTATCGAACCAGGTATATATATACCAGGATGGGGAGGTGTACGAATAGAAGACGTCGTAGTGCTTGAAAATGATAAAGCACGAGTTCTTAGTCACGCCAGAAAAATGAAGTTCTAGCGTGAAATATAACGTATATTGGTAAGCTCAGAAGCGAACATATAACCGGCAAATAACTAACAAGAAACACGATGACAATCTCTTCCAGCGAAATTCGTCGCAATATGACTATCATCCTCGATGATGATGTCTACCAAATCCTAGACTGGCAACACCGCCAAGCGCCTAAGGCACCACCCACTCTTACTCTAAAAGTGCGTCAAGTAAAGAGCGGGAATGTGTACGAGCGAAAACTTCAAGGTAATCAGAAGTTGACGAAAGCTGAGGTTGAAACACCAACCGTCCAGTATCTATACCCAGACGGTGATATGTATAACTTTATGGACTCAGAAACTTTCGAACAATTCGCTATCAGCGAAGAAATACTCGGAGACAATCTAAAATATATCGCAGAGGGTGACACTCTTGAGGTAACGATGTACGAAGGGGTGCCGCTTTCAGTTGAAATCGCATCCTCGGTAGTTCTTGAGATCGGCCAGACCGATATTGGGCTTAGAGGGGATACACAAAGCGGAGCTACTAAACCGGCCACCACAACCACCGGGCACGCCCTACAGGTTCCTTTGTTTGTTTCGACAGGCGATAGAATAATGGTAAACACTACCACAGGCGAATACACTGGTCGGGCCGAATAAATAAACCGTTTAGACCGCTGCCGAATTCTTTTGTTCAGCCAAAACGATTTTGTTGTCTGGGTCACAGGTGTGAAAAGATCCATTTATGACAGGTAATCACGATCTAAACGATGAAACTACTAGGCTAGTAACTGCATACACCGTAACAGCGGTCGCCGACTACATAAAAGCAACCCTTGAATCCGATCCTAGGCTCTCTGATCTCACGGTTGTTGGAGAAGCCTCTGGGTACCGAAATCCATCATCTGGCCACCACTATTTCTCATTAAGAGACGATAAATCGGTAATCCGTTGCGTGATGTTCAGGTCAGGCAAAGGAGGTGAATTCCTATCTGATGGCAATCAAGTCATATGCCATGGCCGGATATCAATGTATCCCGCCAGAGGAGATATGCAATTCTATGTAGACCGTGTTGAACCTGACGGTGTCGGAGCGTTACAAAAGGCCTTCGAAGAACTACGTAAACGATTAGAGACTGAAGGAATTTTCGATTTAGATCGCAAACGCATAATTCCTTCCATGCCTAGTCGTATCGCAGTAATAACCTCGCCTACCGGTGCAGTTATCCAAGACATTCTGAATGTACTAACTCGGCGCTACCCCCTTGCCGAACTGACGTTGATTCCTGCATCAGTTCAGGGAGAAAAAGCTGCTCCTGAAATTGTTCAGGCATTTCAAATATTAAATGCGATTGATGACATTGATGTGGCGATACTTGCTCGAGGTGGAGGGTCTCTTGAAGACCTTTGGCCATTCAATGAAGAATCTGTTGCACGAGCGATCTTCGGCAGTAACGTGCCAGTCGTTACCGGAATTGGTCATGAAACCGACACAACTATCGCAGATTATGTCGCTGATAAACGAGCTCCAACTCCATCAGCCGCAGCCGAAATAATAGCACCTGACATATACGATTTAACCGAAAGCACAGTTGATTATGGAACACGTATAAATAGCGCCATAATTAGAATTATCAGGGACAACAGATCGAGGTTCGAATTAGCTCTAGACCGTATAAACGGACGAACGCCGGTTACAACCATT
>DBSW01000166.1 GCA_002306745.1 Dehalococcoidia bacterium UBA1332
ACGGCAATCTCACACATCAAGAAGATGTATCTGTTCCGGGTGGCCCCGCACCTTTTGCCCTTTCACCCACAAAGACAAAAGCCTATGTCGGACTTAGAGACGACCTAAAAATGGCGAGCTACGATATCGACAAAACATCCGGTTCACTCACATGTTCTGGGACGGTCGAACTCGAATCTGATCCATGCTACGTATCAGTTGACAAAACTGGTCGTCACTTGCTTTCTGCGTACAATGCCGCTGGTCACATCGCGGTACACCCAATAGACCAAAACGGTGCCGTCGGTGGCGCTCCGACGGAATGGATCTCTACTCGTCATCGCGCGCACTGCGCGCAAACCGACCTATCAAACTGCTTCACTTTCCTGCCCCATGTCGACGATTCGAACGCAATTTACCAATATAAATTTGATGACCAAACAGGCAAGCTAACACCAAATGATCCGCCAATAATCGAACCACCTATGGGGTACGGTCCCAGACACTATGTTTACCACCCAAATGGAAAATTCGTCTACTTCGACAACGAACAGGATTCGAGTGTCACCGCTTACAGGTTCGACCAAAATAATGGGACAATCGAAGCATTCCAAACTCTCTCGACTCTCCCCGAAAACTGGTCTGGCAAAAACTCGAACGCTCAAATTCACATGTCACCAGACGGCCGGTATCTTTATGCTGCAAATCGAGGACACAACAGCATTTCTATGTTTTTTGTAGACGATGAATCCGGAGCACTTAAGAGCCTTGGTCAACAATCATCCCTTGGCACTCCACGTGCGTTTGGTATCGACCCACATGGCAAATTCATGATCGTAGGTGGGCTCGACCATGGTGACCTAGCGATATACCAGATCCGGCCTGATGGCAAACTAACACACATCAAAACGCAGGAAGTCGGTGACCAGCCAATGTGGATCCATATAACCGATCCAATATAGATATAACCCCACACTAACTAAAAAAAGAAAAATAACCCATGAAAATTACCGCTATAAATCCCTGGCTAGTAAGTGTCGAAGGCTCATTCTGGGGCGAATACTTCTTCGTTGAAGTTCAGACTGATGAGGGCGTTACCGGCTGGGGCGAAATAACTACAACCACACTTACCGCAAACAGAGCAGTCGCCGGGATAATTGAAAAACTCAACGATCTCTTAGTCGGTGAAGACCCATCTCGTGTAGAAAGAATATGGAACCGTATATTCCGCTCATTCACATACATGGGATCACGAGGGGCTACGACACACGTAGTATCTGGGATCGACATTGCGCTTTGGGACATACGCGGCAAAGTTCTCAATCTACCAATATATGAATTATTGGGCGGCCGAGTCAGAGATGAAGTGCTCCTATACACACATCCTGATCAAAGAAACTTCGACACAGATGAAGGAATCGAACGAGAAATTCGGAAAATCGTCGATTCTGGGCACCAAGCATTCAAATTCGATCCATTTCCACATACTGGCGAACAGTCAGCCAGAAACGATGGTTATTTAAGTGGAAATCTCGATAAATCAGGCGAACGCGAAGCTGCTGAACTCACCTCAAAAATACGTGAGTACGCAGGATCCGAAATGGAAGTACTTATCGATGCTCATGGGCGATTTAACGTCCCAACTGCGATTCGATTATGTAACTCACTAGAAGACGCTGGAAACATCGACTGGTTCGAAGAGCCAGTACCGGTTGAAAGCTACCATGCTCTGAGTCAGGTGCGAGACAAAGTCAACGTGCCAATATCAGTTGGTGAACGGCTACATACTCGCTGGGAATTCGTACAAATTTTTGAAAACGAGCTTGCTGATTTTGTTATGCCTGACGTTACATGGACCGGGGGAATATCTGAACTAAAAAAGATAGCAACTCAGGCCGAATCTTACTACATACCTATATCACCACACGATGCCAGCGGCCCAATCAACGTCCTCGCTGGCGCACATGTAATGATCACAGTTCCTAATTTTTATAAACTCGAGACCGGAAATGCGGATCTGACAAAGTACAACGAATTCATTATGTCTCCACTCAATAATTCCGATGGTGCACTACACCTTGACCCTAAAGCCCCTGGACTCGGCATAGAAATGAATTTGGATTATCTAAAAGCCAACAAGTTAAACGATTGAATACAACACCAAATAAAGACGACAGCGTCATAACCTAAGCAGCTACATAAATTCGCTACGTAAAATTATTCAAATGTCCAGCCAGCCCGACCAACAGTACACAATTGCAGCTCTCTATCATTTCGCGAAAATAGAAAAACTGGAGGAGAAAAAAAACTCGGTACTCGAGATGTGCCGAAGTCACGGCATCCGGGGCACAATCATCCTCGCCAAGGAAGGCGTGAACGGTACTATTTCAGGGTCACATGATGGGATAAAAACTGTACTGAAACATCTCAAAAGCTGGCCTGGCATCGATGATATCGAGATCAAATACTCGTTCTCAGACAAGTCGAACTTCAACCGAATGAAGGTAAAAGTCAAAGATGAGATAGTGACTATGGGCAAACCAAATATTGACCCAACTATCAATGCAGGCACCTATGTTGAGCCCTCTGACTGGAACGATCTGATCAGCCGGGAAGACGTAATGGTCATAGATACACGTAACACTTTTGAGTTCGACGTTGGAAGATTTAAAGGTGCAGTAAATCCAATCACCAAAGAATTCAATCAGTTTCCGGACTGGGCAGATTCGCTTTCTTCGAAGTCTGACAAACCAAACGCAGTCGCGATGTATTGCACCGGTGGCATCCGTTGTGAAAAAGCCACAACCTACATGAAAAACATCGGTTTCAATGAGGTATACCACCTAAAGGGTGGAATACTCAAATACCTTGAAGAGATTCCAGAAAATGACAGTCTATGGGAAGATGAGTGCTTTGTGTTCGACCAACGAGTCTCCCTAAAACATGGTCTCGTTGAAGGTGATTACATGTTGTGCTACGGATGTCAGAACCCTCTATCACCAGAAGATAGAGAGGAACCGATGTTCGAACTGGGGGTAAGTTGTCCAAAATGCTACGGAGTACTGTCCCAAAGAGACCGTGAACGTTTCCGAGAGCGTCAATTGCAGATTCGGCTTGCACGCGAAAGAGGCGAACGCCACCTAAAAGACAATTCCGCTAAACGCCCGTACACAAACAAGCCACACGATTAGATTAACTACTTTGAAAGACCGACTATTTTTCGAAACTGAGACATGATCCCAAAAGAACGCGTTGAGCTACCTGTAAGCTCATAAAGTCGATCGACTGTGTAGATACTATTATTCCGGGCATTGGGTACAATAACGTAATAACTGTCTCAATCTATCGTGGAATACCCGATACAAAAAAATGAATGGTGTAACCGTTGATTAAACGTAAATCTATATTCGTTTTACCATTAGCAATGATGCTATTTGCTTGCGGACTAGTGGATACCGAAGCGGCCTCTGAAGCTCTCGAGCTTAAGGAACAGGTACTTAATATTCAAGCTGAAGAACTAGAGCCACTTCTTGACCAGCTTGATCAACTCTCAACCACAATCCGCCCGTTGGAATCTGAAATAGAACAGCTCGAAGATAAGCGAGAGAATTTATACGACGAAGGTCGAAGGATCGCTGATGACTTCGAAAGAGAGATGGAAGATCGTTACTCAATCGTTTTTGAAGACGAAGAGAGCGCTAAAGACGAGTACTTCGACAGACTTGAAGAACAATATAGAGAGCTAGAAGATCAATACGAAGAAATTGAAAAACAAAGGCGAGAAATAGATCGAGGCCAACAAGACGTCTGGCAGGAGATGGAAGACCAAACGCAGGACATGTGGAGAGAGTGGGAAGATCAGTCTAATGCCAAGCGAGATGAAGTCGAGGCCGGATTTAAAGTATTCGATGACCAATGGCAAGCAATAGAAGATGAACTATCTGAAGTGCGTGGGAAAAATCGTGAAATAGAAGCTCTGAACATGGAAATAAACATGACTCAGATGGATCTCGAAATGAAGAGAATGGAACTCGACGAGCAGATCGATCCGCTTTGGGAGCAACTCGAGGAATTATGGGATTTGGAGAGAGAGGTTTGGGAATCTGAATCCGATATTGATTACGGTGAGCTTAGAGAAGCAAAATACCAACAGGTCCGAGACATGCAAGATCAACTACGGATCGCATGGGATCAGCAACAAGACGCCCAAGAAGTTGATTGGGATGCCAGAGAAGCTCGACGTGCCGAAGCCCACGCAGTTCACGAGCAAACTTTAACCAAAATCAATGAAGACCGTTCTGCTAGCTATACACAAGCTGAAGAAGCTGAAGTTGGTGCAGACGCTTCAGGAAAGATCGCAACCCTAAAAGACCAGTACAACTCTCAGAGAGATTACTTCCAAGGTCTACTTGATGAAGCAAACGCCAAAGTAAATTCAGCTCAAGCCGGTGGCGGAGGCTCTGACAGCAGTCTTGTATTAGCTGACCTTGAAAGTTCCAAGGCTGATCTTGAAAGTGCTAAAGACAATTTACAAAACACCGAACAAATTATTTCGGGTGACGAGGTAGAAAACCCTGCTATGGCTTCGGCTGCGGGGGATCTATCAAACGCTCAGGCAGCTTTGGATGCTGCAACCGTGACAAGGGACGCAGAATCTGAGTTAGATGCAGAAGGCAACGCGAACCCAGCGCGTGCTGAGGCTCAAGCAGCCGTAGATGCAGCTCAAGCCGCGGTTGACGCTGCTCAGTCGGTAGTAGCAAATACACCGTCGACAATAACTACAGAAGATCGACCAAACCCCGACTACACAAACCTTGAGCAAACAATTGCATCGCTTGAGGCAAGAGTCGCTGATTTGGAGTCGCAATACGCCGCTTCACAGGCCTCAGGGGATGCTGAATCCAACCCTGAATTAAGTGCCGCGTACACTGAGAAAAACGAATACGAATCAATTCTCAGAGACCTGGAAGCTACTTTCAATACAGAACTGGCTACTTTGGAAACCCAGTCAGCGAATGCCGGAACAACTGTAAACATAGATCAGGCCGAAGCCGGATTCGACGACCGCATTAAACAAGCGGATGAAGTGCTACGACTCACCTTAGAGCAAATAGACCAAGAACAGAACATGACCGATAGCACAAAGGACAGCACTGTCACTGCGCTTGAAGAACAGATAAGACTTTTAGAAGACGAGGCCAGAGGCCTTGAAAAACAAGAGCAAAAGCAAAACAAAGATAAGGAAGCACGTGGCAAGGAACTCAGGGCTCAAATAAGAGACATAGAAGACAACCAGATTGATCCTCTGCAGGACGAACGAAAAGAAATTGAGAACCAACAACGCCCGTTACGCAAGCAGCAAATGGTTCTAGAAAAAGAACGAATGCTCCTGTACAACGAATCAGCTCCTATTGAAGAAAAACGAGATCCAATAGACAAAGCAAGAAGGGAATACGACGAAACCGCTTGGCCTGAATACGAAAAGTGGGCGGAAGAATCTAGGCGGCAAGTGGAAGATCAGATCGATGACCTGCGTAGAGAAGTTGAGAATGAAATGCGTGATGCATTTGAGGCTCTTGAAGAACAAATGTGGGACCTCGACGATCAAAGAGATGAGCTTGAACGACAGTACATGGAAATCGACGATGCATTTGAGGACGAGCGAGATCAAAGGCTTGCGGAGCTAGATGAAGAAGTAGAGAGGCTTAGGGAAGAAAGCATGGCCCCACTTGAAGAGGCCGCTCAAAAGCTCGACGAAGAAATTGAAGAAAAATGGATTGCGCTAGCAGCCGTTTACGATGAACAGGAAGCTCTAAAATCTCAGATCAAGGAAGTTGAGAAGAGAGTTAGAGAACTCGATCGTCAAGCTGAGTTTGGTGTTTTGAACGTCATTTCTGGCGCATTAGAAAACGCGGAAGAAATGGAAAA
>DBSW01000036.1 GCA_002306745.1 Dehalococcoidia bacterium UBA1332
ACTGAATTATCTTTCCAGCAGATCTTTCGGAAGCCATCAGAGTAATCTTATCTGCTGGGTGATTACGTTCAAATAAGATGTCGAGTGCGGTGCCACCAGCTGCACCTGTTGCTCCCACAATTGCGATGTGAATATCTTTGCTATGCATTTCCATCTCTCAAAAATATTTTGATTTGGACAAATTTTAAATCATGAAACTCTTATAACTTGATGGCGTAATAACACTTAAATAATTATGAAGCATCAACACTTCAAGTACGAAAAATTTTTGATTACCGTTGTGAATTATCCAGACCCAAAACGCTCGCTAACCCAACCACAAAAGAGTTCTGGTCAACCACGTGCTTAACAGCCAACATTACTCCTGGCATAAAGCTTTCACGGTTGATCGAATCGTGAATCATTGTCAACGTCTGACCCAAAGCGCCGAAAACCACTTCGTGCCGGGCTACACGGCCTGGCATTCTTGCGCTATGAATATTTATCCCCTGAAAATCTCCGCCACGTGTACCATTTAAAGTCTGCAAGTCAGCAACATTTTGCTCAAAATCATTTCCTCGTCCATCAATCATCGATTGAGCGATCGAAAGAGCTGTACCGGAAGGGGCGTCCACTTTCATTTCGTGGTGGCTTTCCAAAAGATCAGCGTAATCAAAGTACTTTGAGGCAATTCCAGCAAGATGCATCAATACCACTCCACCAAGAGCGAAGTTTGATGCCAAAATGACACCAACACCTGCATCCAGAGATGCTTGTTGAATCTCTTCGAGGTCATGCTCTGATAGTCCGGTCGATCCCGAAACAACACGAACACCACCATTAATGCAGGTTAATATTGATTGTTTGGCTGATTCACCATTTGTAAAATCTACAACTACATCTGGTTTTGTTGACTCAATAAAAGTCAAAATGTTATCAGCCAATGGAACGGTAATTGATGTTCCAGCAATATCTACTGAATTACTGGTTGCGGCAATATCTACACCACCTATGGGTGTAACTCCGCTTTCAGCAACCGCTGCGCTTAAAACGGTTGTGCCCATCCTACCTAAAGCGCCATTTACTACCACTGTAATTTCTGATGACATAGTATCGTCTAATTTTTCTAACTAGTAGCTAGCGTCGGCGCGGTGGTCCTTGGCGCCGATTTCCCCCATCATAACCGCCTGCTGGTCGCCGTGAGCCTCGATCTCGGGCATTATCTCCGTCACGATCCGAGTGTGGACTTCGATCATTTCCATCGAAGTCACGGCGCTCTCTTCGTCGACCACCACGACCGTCTCGATCGCGTCCTCTATCACTACGGTCGCCACCTCGACCACGTTGGCCCCGTGAACCTCTTTGATCTCGGTCTCTCGATTCGCGCCGTCCAGAACGCGGAGCATTTTCTAAATCTCCTTCATTGCCTTCTTCTAACAAAGCACGATGCGATAAATCGATTCGCCCCATTCCGTCAATGTTTATAACCATAACTTCAAGCTCATCGCCAATACTAACTACTGACTCCACATCGGGCACTCGGTGCTGTGCGAGTTCACTAATATGAACCATTCCATCCTTACCAGGTAAGATATTCACAAAAGCCCCAAATGGCATGATACGTACAACACGACCGGTGTACTTATCGCCGACTTCCACATCCTTAGTAAGTGCATTTACTGCCGCGACTGCTTTGTCAGCATTTTCACGATCGGGTGAACCTATGACTACAGTGCCATCATCCTGGACATCAATAGTGACACCAAAGTCATCAATCATGCCTCTAATCACGGACCCACCCGGTCCAATAATTGCACCAATCTTATCTGTAGGAACCTTTAATGAAATCATTCGCGGCGCGTATTCGCTCAAATCCTCGCGGCTAGCGCTTATAGTTGACTCCATGTTGTCCAAGATCATCAGCCTAGCGACTCTCGCCTGTTCGAGGGCTTTGCTCATAATCTCAAATGTTATACCCTTTACTTTTATATCCATCTGCAAAGCAGTCACGCCGTCTCGTGTCCCTGCAACCTTGAAGTCCATGTCACCCGAGTGGTCTTCTGCACCCTGGATGTCAGTAAGGACAGCATAATCACCATCTTCTCCAGAGATTAAGCCCATCGCTATCCCCGCAACCGGAGATGAAATAGGCACTCCACCATCCATCATTGCTAGAGAACCTGCGCACACACTAGCCATAGACGTCGAGCCGTTTGACGACAATGCTTCAGAAACAAGCCTAATGGTGTAAGGAAAATCTGCCTGACTCGGTACAACTGGCTTCAGAGCGCGCTCGGCCAAAGCACCGTGTCCGACTTCTCGTCGTCCAGTGAAACCAAAACGACCTGCCTCTCCGGTCGAGTAAGGAGGAAAGTTGTAATGATGAATAAAATGCTTATCAGTTTCAGGCCCATAAGAATCCATTCTCTGACGCTCACCAGCTGAAGCAAGAGTCAAAACTCCCATAATTTGAGTCTCACCACGGGTGAAAATACTAGACCCATGAACTCGCGGAAGATAACCCACCTCTGAATTAAGCGGTCTGAGCTCATCTAATTTGCGACCATCAGGACGAGATCCGTCTTCAAGAATAGTCGTTCGAACCGCCTCAGTCTCTAGTGCGTACAAAGATGATTTCACATGAGATGGATCATGTTCTTCGGACAATTTTTCAATGGTGTCATCCATGACACTTTCCATACGAGCTTGACGCCCAGCCTTATCACCGGGAGTTTTAAGCGTTTTAATAAACTCTTCACCTACTAGATCTCGAGTTGCCTTTTCAGCGGCCTTTTCTTCCTCAGATACCTCTGGAGCTTCCCATTTTTCTTTTCCAACCTGGCTTTGTATTTCAGTGATCTGCTCAACTATTGCACCATTAACCTCTTGCGCTAACTCAAGGGCGTCTAATAGAACTTCTTCAGACACGAAGTTCCCTCCGGATTCAACCATCATGGTTGCGTCACCAGTACCTGCAACAAGCAATTCCAGATCGCTCGTCATCAACTCTTCATACGTTGGGTTGACCACAAGCTCACCATCTACAAGTCCAATTACGCAAGCACCGATCGGGTCATTAAATGCAATATCTGAGATGGCTAGCGCAGCTGATGCGCCGACAATACCGATCGCTGGATAAGGGTTAACGCCATCGGAAGCAAGAATGGTAACTATGATCTGAATTTCGTTATGAACCGTCTTCGAAAATAAAGGTCGGATCGGACGATCGATCATTCTTGAGGCTAAAATAGCCTCAGCGGCTGGCCTACCCTCACGTTTGAAAAAACCCCCAGGCAGTTTACCTGCGGCGTAAGCCTTCTCGGCCACATCAACCGTAAGCGGTAGAAAATCAACACCAGGCTTGGGCTTCTTTGACGCAGTGGCAGTCGCAAGCAACATTGTATCGCCATACTGAACCGTAATCGCACCACCTGCTTGATCAGCAACCCGCCCATGCTCGAACTTGAGAACCCGTCCACCAACTTCCATTTCAAATTGATTAATCATTTTTTCTTCTATTTCTTTTCACCACCACACGAAGAGCAATGCATATCCAACACTATTTTTGTGAAATACGATTTAACTTGAGGGATTGTCGCTTCGGACGTTTAGAATTACGGCATGCCCATCTCTTATATTTAACGTGGGTCTCAGCCGCTGCGAAAAAGCCAATATTCACAATCTTAGTGAACGATCTTTTACTACTTCCGAAGTCCTAGATTTTCTATCAGATCACGATATCGGTTAACGTCCTCACCATTAAGATAATTTAAAAGACGTCGTCGCTGCCCAACCAGCTTCAACAAGCCACGCCGACCACTGTTGTCATGCTTGTGGCTGCGAAGATGCTCAGTAAGCTCGTCGATACGAGCCGTAAGTAGCGCTATTTGTACCTCCGACGATCCGGTGTCGGATTCACTAGTCCTATACTTTTCAATTACAGCGCTTCGTTCTGACTGATCCAAGTTCTATGCTCTCCGAGTTAGCAAATACCCGGCATCTACTGCCGGCAATCCTCGTTAGGATTTATGTGATTTGTAATTCTTCTCTTTAACTTAACTTTATTTAATTTCAATTCTATGCATTCGCACCCGATAAGGATATCACGGTGTGAATCAGTTAAACACACTAAAACCGCTGCCGAGTTTTACATCACGGCGCCGTTGCCCCGTCATTTACAACGTTTACCCCAACCGTCAAGAACTGCTAATTCTGTTGGTCCACGGAGTTTGTCACTAGTAAAAACCCGCTATAAGCTCAGTCTGGATTGCTTGACAGTAGAGAAATCTGGCGAATAACATTGCCTTCGTCACGCCATCTGCCGCGGCTGTAATGCGCCCGTAATGTGAACTTGTTACGCTCATCATGCATGGGTTCAAAACGAGTATAGCTGTAGTATTTGGAAAGTTACTAAAAATTTTAAGACTGGAGGACGGGGCCCAATGACAGGACTGCTCCGCGGGAAGCTCAAGGCTTTCCTACTAATAGGTACGATGTTCGCCCTTATCGCTGCAATGGCATGTCAGGGTGATCTCGGTCCAGCAGGACCTCAGGGAGATCCTGGTGTTCCTGGTGAGAACGGTGCTGCTGGTGCCCCTGGTGCCCCGGGTGCGCCTGGTGAAGCTGGTGAGCCAGGTAATGACGGTAAGGATGGTGCCAACGGAACAGCAGGACCAGCAGGACCGGCAGGACCAGCAGGACCAGCAGGACCGGCAGGACC
>DBSW01000100.1 GCA_002306745.1 Dehalococcoidia bacterium UBA1332
GCTTGATTTTGACAACAATAGTCTTTGGACACCATTTCCAACTTCGAATGGTCTCGATGACTCATTTCAGGATGTTCCTGAGCCTCAAGGCATCGGAGAGTCGGGTTCCGGTGTTGGGCAGATGATTCTAGAACGTGGGACTGTTGCAGGTGTTAGAGGGGTCTATCGTAGCTCTAATGGAGATCCTGTTCCAGTGATCGTCTCTGATAATTTCCTTTCATTGACGGGTGGTGTTATTGGCGAACCTCTAGTTGTACAAATTGCTGGAGGTTTTATTCCTGTTTTACCGGTAGGATCTACTTCGCTATTTCCGACACTTGATCCTACCCGACGACCGTTTATGGTCCTTGATGTCGATACTCTTTTAGACTTCGTCGATTTGCGTGGGCTGTCAAATATAAGCGCTAATGAGGTATTTCTTGATATTGACGATGCTAATCATGCAGAAACCACTGAAAGAGTGCGTAATCTTTTCAAAGGATCAGTATTAAAAGACAGAGCAGCGCGTATTGAGAATTCGGTTATAGACCCTCTAACTGTCGCCGGATGGCGAGGCATGGGTATTGTTTCTCTGCTGATTGGCGGCACTGTCCTTGTGTTCGGATACGTAACTTATATGGTGACTCATTCAATCCGGACAATTCATGATTCCGCTTATTTGCGCGCTATGGGACTAAGTAATCGCGGTTTTATGAATAGCTCAGCGATCGAGCATGGAATCGTAGCAGCTGTTGCTATTTTTATTGGAGTGATTACAGGTTTGGTTGCTAGTCGGGTTGCTGTAGGTGCATTGGCTTATTCTGAAACTGGACGAGCACTGTTACCACCATTTATTCTGCAAACAAATTGGTGGCCGGTGGTGGTTATGTTGCTAATTACAGGTTCTGCTGGTTTGATTGGAGTTGTCGCTGCGTTCTTAGGCTTTTTGCGGCGCCCTCTGCACGAGCTCACCAGATCATCCGAATAATCTAACTAAAGCTTCCGATGAATTCCTTAATAAGTTTGGTGTATTCATCTGGGTACCAGTTCCACACTGAGACGTGACCGACCTCTGCATAAGTGTGGAGCTCGACTAGGTGAGGAATAGTATTGGCAAACTCGATACTGGTTTCGACAGGAACCGTGTCGTCAGCCTCGCCGTGAATTAGCAATACTGGGACGTCAATTTCATTTGCGTTAGAAAGATAATCCATTGCATTCCAGTTAACTCCGAATCTGACACTGGCTAACATTTTGGCAGCATAAGTTATTGGTGCAGGGACACTGCGTTCTTCAGCGCCTTTATCTATCGTACGACCGAAGTGGAGCATTGGCGCTTCAAGAATAATGGCCGTTGTGTGTTGTGAAAGATTAGAGCGTAGCTGATAGTTTACGACTATACCGCCACCCATCGAATATCCGACCAAAAAGATTGTTTTTGCACCAGCACTGATCGCGTATTGAACGGCTGCCTCAAGGTCTTCCCACTCGGTTGTACCAAATTCATAGTAACCAGATTTACTTGGAGGAGCATTGTCATCATTTCTGTAGTCAATCGTCATTGAATTGACATTCAAATCATGCAAGTCATCAATAATTTTTAATGAGGAATCTTTATTGTCTGTGCGACCATGTACGAGGATAGCCCAGTTGTCGGAATCTGCTTCAACAATCCACGCACCGATTTCACCAAGAGGGGCATCAATCATGATTTCGCTATAGTCGAGTTTGTGCGCAGAATATGGGTCGTGTGGATACGCTGTACGATCCAGCCTGGCGTGATCACCTGGGTTGAATTCTCCTTCAAGAATTTTGAATTCACGTATTACCGAATCTTTATTGACTAAAATTATTTCTCCCAATTGCCCATAACTTTCATCATTGCTGATGCCCCACAAAGCGGAAATCCTTAGGTTCTCTTCTGTTTCGACTCCCTTTATTTGCTGCACTGTGATCGCATCTTCATTGACCTCAGTGATTTTCACGAGAAAGTCTCCGGGTTCGTTGTCGATCGTTAGACCGTCCTTCTCGAGAACATCTGAAAAGTACCAACCACCTCCGAGAATAATTAATGACAGAGTCACGATAAGTGGTAATGCAACATAGCGGACAATCTTGGTTTGAAACACTGTTTTCACGGGTGGTATTGCTCCTAATTTTTGTTCTGATTAAGGATTCTAGCTATTTCCATGAGTGGAACTGAGATAACGCTTATGCCTGTTACTCTGTTAGAGTCGAGTATTGTAATTGCTAATCAACGTTTTTATTTTTTACAGTTTTAATTATTTTGGATGAACTTCGCGCTCATAACTTTCCAGATTTGATCCAGGGAGCTGATGGACACCCCGAGTGCCTGGACTGTGGTCGGGTTATATGGAGTGACCCCAAACTAGCCGCTGCAGCCATTATTCCTTTCGACAATGGGATTGTGTTGGTTCAACGGGCTATAGAGCCAGCGGTAGGGAAGTGGAGTTTCCCATCGGGGTATGTCAATCGTGGAGAAATTGTGGAAAAAGCAATTGAGCGTGAGGCTTTAGAGGAGTGCGCCCTTCAGGTTTCAGTGGTCAAACTAATAGGTCTTTATTCGGAACAGAATAACCCAGTTGTTCTAGCAGTATATGAAGCAAACGTAATTGGCGGTACACTCCAATCCGCTGATGACGAAACCTTGGACGTTAGAGTTTTTCCCGTCAACAAGTTGCCTGATCTCGCGTTCGAGCACGATCAGAGAATCTTAACTGATTGGCTTATTTCTCAAGATGTATAAAGATGCAAAATAGCAGAAGAGATGTTGTAGTAGTTGGCGGCGGAATCGTTGGTTTTTCAATTGCTTACCGTCTTGCTAATGAAGGTGTCACTGTCACAGTTATTGAACGTGATTCAGTTGGTAACAACGCTTCCGGTTATGCGTTGGGTCTACTTAATCCTACTAACGAGACCGGCGTAACCGAGGGGTTAAACCACCATTCTTTCAAGATGTACAAAGAGCTTCTTGAAGTAGTGCAAGAAGAATCTGGGGTTGATGTCCAAATACTCAAACTGCCACACATTGAACTTGCCCTCGAGCAATCGGAAGTCATTAAATTAAAATCTGAAGTTTCTCGCATAAACGAATTTGATGAATTTAATGCAAACTGGTTGGAGACTGAAGAGGTTCTGCGGCTTGAACCGCGTGTTTCGAGTGATATATTCGGCGGGACTCTAGTTGAACACGTGATTATGGTAGATAGCTATAATCTTACTCTCGCGACTGCACAGGCAGCTGAGCACCGAGGAGTTGAAGTTGTCCTAGGTGAAGTTAAGGGAATTAATTATCATAAAGGGAATGCAGTAGGAGTCACTCTTAAGGACGAGGAAATTGCTTGTGATTCAGTAGTACTTGCATTAGGACCATGGTCCGTAGCTGCTAGTTCATGGATAGATATAAATATTCCGATTGTTCCACAAAAAGGCGAAATTGTTCGAGTTGAAGGACTTGAACCACAACTGAATTTACATTTACATGGCAATGCGTTTGGAAGTTCGTGTTCTGTGGTGCAAAAAAAAGATAATGCTATTTGGCTTGCAGCAACAGTTGAAGATGGAACCGGATTCGATGTAAACCCATCAATTGAAGCCATGGAGGTTCTGTCTAGGCGCGGTGTTAGGATGATTCCAGCGTTAGAGTCTCATCAGATGGTTCTGCACACTGCATGTATGCGTCCTGTATCTTCAGACGGAGAACCAATCCTTGGAAAAGTTCCGGGCAAAGATAGGGTTTTTCTTGCAACTGGAACCGGTGGAAAAGGGGTTTTAATGGGGCCCGTGATAGGCAAAGCTATTTCAGATTTGGTCATTCAAGGTCAAACTGATTTACCAATTTCAAATCTTGGTTTAGAGAGATTCGGACGATCAATCAGTTAGGCGGTTGCCTCTAAGCGGGTCATTTATACGGAAAACCATAGAGTCATTGAACCGCCTCTATCATATATCCCGTCTGTGTATGGTCAGTCGGCATAATCTTTTATACTCTGTAATGGGTCTGTCCCTACACAGACATGCTCTAAGTTTCCATTTACGGAAGTCCTGCTCGGCGATTCCATTTCAGGCTTTCTGCAGCATTGGTCGCTAGTCACTGGAAAGCCAACCTTTTCGACTTATAGTCGAGCCCAATTAACTGCTGCTGCATGCATAGCTCTCACTCCGTTTTTGAATTCGGAAAAATTTAACCCATAGTTCCATCTATTCCATAACTCATCACTAACAACAAGCATGTTGCAGGCAGATACTCCTTTATGCTTAGCGAGTCGATACATTGCTGAAGATTCCATGTCTACTCCTAGGATTCCGCGTGATATGTATGCTTCAATTTGATCATTCATTTCCCGGTAAAATCCATCGGTAGTCCACCAGTCGCCTTGAGCGCTCTGTCCGCCGTGTTCTTGGATTAGATTAGTGAGCTTTTCCACCAGATTATGGTTGGCGATAGGCTTGTCGGCATCTGGATAGTGGCTTGATGTACCTTCATCGATTATTTCTACTTGGTTAGGTATTAGGATATTTCCGATGGGATGATTGCTATCAAGCGCACCAGCTGCACCAACCCCAACAATTTCTTTAGCACCGAACGCGATTAAGTCCTCCATTATCATGATTGTCCCAGGGGCACCAATTGGCGCAAATACTACGCTTATGCCTCCCTGATCATTGTCGATAGTGCGAATCCAATATGTTTCTGTGAACGTAGTGTGCGGAGCTGTTGTAGCGCCTAAAGCATCTGCCAAATCCTTAGCCCAATTCTCTGTCCAAGAAATCAAAATTTTCTTGCCGATTCGGATGTCTTCCGTAGAAACTCCGCGAGCTCGTAGCCGGTTTTCCACCGCCTGGCGCGGTGTGAATCGTGGTTCAGACATCGAAATTTTATAGTCCTAATGAGCCTTTGACACGATCGAGATAGTTTGCAGCTCCTGCCTGCATGAATTTTGGAGCAGAGCTAACGATCCACTTTACCCCTCGTTCGTGCCAAAACAGGGTTTGCTCGACGGTTACACCCAGTGTCCCTGTGTGCTTTCCTGCGGTCGTAATTTTTTCGTGAAGGTCTTGTATAGAGTTCACTACCTGATCGCTCATTGTTTGTCCAGGTATTTCGAAATTTACTGAAAGGTCTCCTGGTCCCAAGAAAATTGCATCGGCATGTTCAGTATTGATTATTTTTTCAGAGTTCTCGATACCTTCTGGGGTTTCGATTTGCAGTGAGATGAATGTTTCTTCATTCGATTCTTTAATGTACTCAGCCATATCTTGTAGGCCAAATCTTGCGTTACGTCCTGCGAATGCGCCTCGCTTGCCAACTGGGGGGTATTTCACGGCATCGACGACTTTTTTTGCATCGGCGTAATTGTTGATTAATGGGATCATTACACCCGCAGCACCTGCATC
>DBSW01000096.1 GCA_002306745.1 Dehalococcoidia bacterium UBA1332
CTAATGCATTGACTTTCTCTCCGACTTTTACTGGACGATTCCAACTTACTTCTTGCCCTGCATGAACGGTTTGCAAGCCATCCGAGAATAAACCTAATTCTTCGATTAGTTCCGTAAGGGCAGCTGCGATAATCATGATTGGCGGCAACGTGTCGCTATAGGCTGGTGATTCATTTCCTCCTATTGCTAGTGCATAAGCTTGTGCTCTTGCTTTGGGAATAGTCACGTCGTAGGGACCAAACTTGTGGCCTATTTCTGCGGTTGAGATTAATGGTGAAGGCAATAAATACTTCTTGCTGTTAAATCTGATTTGCTCAGCCGGATATGGTCGTAAAGCCAAAATTGTAATTTTGCCCTGATCGCCGAGCAAAAGTTAGTGAGAGATATTCGGTTTTTAGGCATCGATGTTTGTAGTATTTTTCCGCTGCATCGAGATTGCTTCGTCGACGAGTTCTGCCGCAAGATCGAATGAAGATGTATTTCTGAAATCTAACTGTGAAATTGCGAAGACTCGGTACAATAACCCTGTCGATACTAGGCCGCTGTTGCTTTCTCCTAACGCGGGTAGTTTGATTCCGGTCGCTTCTGAAATAGCCACAGCCGCGTTCATTCCGCTTCGGTTTAGAAAAACTCTAGTCAGTACTCGTCCTTTGTGGGTGACGCTTACTCCACTTTTATCTTGGTTAAGTTGAATACGTAAGTGTGAACGGGGTGTTTCTACTAATTTATATCCGTAGATGAGAGCCTTTTTTCTTGAAACTGTCAAATTCTCAAGTCCATACATCAATTAGGTTATTAGCGAAAATCACATGGAACAGGGCAGTCCGTTATTAGCGCTCTAAGTATATTCGAATTCAATGCTCTAATTGTTCGAATACGTTGGTGGACTATTAGTCGTTAACTACGTGGCGGTTCAGCAATTACTCCTATCACTGAGCATCGCCTATTCCAAGAACTGCATCGGTCATGTCAGTTAGGATGTCATCAAGCGTCTTACTAGTATTTGGTCCGATTATTTTTCTTACGATCTGACCTTCTGGTGTGACGAAGAATTTTTCTGGGATTCCGCTAACGCCGAAGTCGACGAAAATGCGACCATCGGGATCGATACCGTTGACGTAGTTGATTTTATTAAGCTCTATGAACTCTTCTACAGGCTCTTTACTGTCCCATATAGCTATTCCAATGAACTCTACGCCCCTATTTTTCCACTTGTCGTAAGTTTTGGCTAACACCGGACCTTCCGCTTTGCATGGAGCGCACCAAGACGACCAGAAGTCTACGACCACAATACTGCCGCGGAAATCTTCAATTGATATTGTTTCTCCATCTAGAGAAACTAGTTCGAAATCTGCGTTAGCGTCTACTGAAAGACTTACTTCGCCGAATTGGTTATTCACACTTGTTTGACCAGCTTGACCGTTGTTTTGTATTACTCCCCAAGTCATTAAAGAGATTACGAATAGAACGGGCACGCCTACACCAACAAGTACTGATCGTCTCTGATTCAATTTTGTTCGTCCGAGTTTTTCGTGAAATTTGTTTTGGGATCTATTGGTTGATCTGAGTAACTGTTGTCCGATAAATCAGAGGACGCTCGACGAAGTGGTTCAGGCGCTGAGTCAGTTGAATTTCTGTTTATTTCTATCGATTTGTCTAATCGTATTATTAATTGTTTGAGAGATTCACTGCGCTCCGTGAACTCTCGTTCAGTTATCTGATCTGACTCGAATAAATCGTAAATATCAGCGATCTCGGCGAGTAATAGCTCTCTATTCTGAGTTATTGGTTTTTCTCGATAATCGTTATTTTTGCGGCGTGAGTACACTGTCCAAGTCAGTATTGAGAGAAGTGCAGTCCCGACTAGTCCAATAAGCAGTATCAAATAAAGTCGGCTCTGGGTGAAATCGTATAACGTCTGAAACGGGGTAGGCTGCGGTAAACCGAAATACGCTATTAACAATTCTTCTCCTTTGACGTAGTTTTCACCTTCGATTTGGTTGAAAATTTTATCGGCTACGATTACTGACTCAGTCGCTGCAACTTTTTCGGCGCTAATCTGTCCAGCGTCAGCAGGTAGCAATATTCGTACGAGATCTGCACCGTATGGCAGTTTGAGGTTGAAATTAAAGCTATCACCTTCATAAGGGACAATGTAGCTGATTAGGATTGCAGCTTCACCCGGAGGGATGGGGTTTGTTAAAGCAAAACCGCTATCGATCTCCAAGACATTTCCGTTGGGTAATTCCGACTCGATAGTAAGATCCGTAAACCCTAGCGGTAGATTGAAGCGAAGCAGGTCGAGTCCTGTGAGATTAGGGTTCGATAGGTCTGGTACCCAAACTTTATCTCCTAGATTATCGACATTAATTACAGTTAGTACGCCTGCATGGCGGTTGCGAGCATCTAGTGTCGGGATCATCATCACGTAGGAATTGATCGTGATGTTCTCAAGCGATGGTGTATCTTCATAGATGGTAATTTGGACGTCTTGCCAGTTTTCGACGGTTGCCATGTCGACATAGGGTGTATAAGAATCCGTGCTAACAACTAATCGGTATTCAGAATCAATGCCTGACTTTAGATTGGTGAATACAAAATTTCCGCCAAGATCAATATTTGTGGTTTCCTGCTCGATTATTCTATTGTTAGCAATATCGATAGACATCAACATCACCTCGATATTAGCGGGTATGATTCCACCCGCGGTTCCATTTATTACTTTGCCTCGTATGAATTCTGATTGATCCTGTGCATTAACTGTTTGTAAATTATTCAGAAAAAGAGCGATTGTAAGAGTAAATATCACGGAAAAAGTTAATGCACTTTTGATCGTTAAATTCGATGTAAATCTTGAAATGCAAGTGCTTCTGCTGTAAAAAAAAGGGCGTTTCATTACGATAAATCTCCACCCTCGGGTGGCTGGTTAGTGCGCTGGCGCAGCATTGAAATTTCTTTTTCGAGTTCGTCCTTTATTTGTGAATCTGTCAATGTAAAAGATGTTTCTTGCTCGAGGATTTGTGCTGCTGCTAATCTCAATTGATTTCGCTGTGACAAGTAGTCTTTTTCGGTTAGGTCACCCGAGATAAAATCAGATCTAACATCGTTAATTTTTCGATATATTTGGAGTCGCTCAGCTCGAAGTTTTTCCTTTCTTATGAATGAGTCCGAAACCAGTCGATATCGTTTTTTGCCGAAAAACGGATATACGATGACTGTAATTGTCACTATAGCTAAAACCATTCCTAGGGCAATTGTCATCAAAATTTCCCTTATGATTCTGCCGGTGATTGTTTTGTATTTTTTTTAGCTGGTCTTGTTTCGACAGCGGGTTGTGGCCATAAAGCAATCATGGTGCCAATAATGAATAAAGGACCTGAAGCCCATAGCCACCAAGCTAAAGGGTTAATGCTTACGGCTAGTGAGACGCGCCCATCATTTAGAAAGTCACGAGGTATTACATAAAGGTCTTCAATGAATGTTGATCTAATCCCAGATCTAACGGAAGCCATGTTGAAGTCTAGATAGAAGCCATGCCAGGGTTTTATTGTGTCGATGAGCTTATCGTTTTTTCGCCGTGTGCTGTCTTCTAGTGTGAATCCGTTGGAACCCTGTGAAAGTGCTAAATCGAATTCATATGCGTAGTCGGAGGGTTCTATTTTATAGATAGATATCTCTGCCCACTGAGCGACCCTGTCAGGTCGGCTATCATCTCCGCGATCAATGTATTGAATCCGGTAGTTGTCTATGACTAAGCTTTCGCCTAGGCTGATTGCTCCATCAGTTCGCTGCTGGTAAAAATTTGTGCCTATGATCCCAAGTCCGATCATCAATATGGAAATGTGAACGATGTATCCACCGTGTCTTGGTCGGTTTCCGTTTACAAGTCGCCACCAAGCCAAAGCCCAATTATCCCCATTACGATGCCGAGCATATGATCCTCTCCACCACTCTTCTAGAATTGAAGCGGCTACAAAACCAACTACTCCGAAAGCGAAAATTGCAACGGGTCTTTGAATTCCAGCTATTACTAAAAAGGTAATTATTAAGAGTAGCGCCGCTGTGGGCCAGATAAACCATTGCTTCAGAGATCTGGCTGATGCTTTACGCCATGGTAGTAGTGGACCAACTCCCATCATCATAACGATGCCAAGTAATACTGGGCCATTGGCACGATCAAAATACGGTGCGGAAACCGTCACAGAGACATCTCTTGCGAAGTCAGAGAAAAGCGGGAAGAGCACACCCCATAAAGTGATTGCCATTACTGATAGAAATAGAAAATTGTTTACGAGAAAAGAAGCCTCTCGCGACATAAAGGATTCCATGTTCCGATCAGATTTGAGGGCAGGCATTCTCCATAAGAACAGGGCGAATGCAAATACAAGGCTGGCAAGCATGAAAGAAAGAAAAATCATTCCAAGCGTTGATGCTGCGAAAGAGTGAACACTTACAACTGGACCACCACGGTTTATGAACATTCCAAGTTGGGCCAATACAAAGGCAATGTTTAATAGTGCTACGTTCCACATTCTGAACATGCCTCGTCGTTTTTGAACCATGATTGAGTGGATAAATGCCGTCAAAACTAGCCATGGCATTAGTGCGACGTTTTCGATTGGATCCCATGCCCAGTAACCACCCCACCCTAGGATGGTGTATGCCCACCAGGCCCCTAGCAGCATTCCGATGCCTAAAACTCCCCATGCTATGATGGCCGAGACTCGTGCGACGTCGACCCAATCGTCTCCAAAATTACCAGCGATTAATGCTCCTGATACGAATGCAAATGGCACGGTTATGGCTATTAATCCACCCATCAGTAACGGTGGGTGGCTAAACATACCAGGATGAGTGAGTAGAGGGTTAATTCCTCTACCATCCTCAGGTACGTTTTCCATAAGTTCGAATGGACTGGCTGACAAGGTTAAAACCGCGAAATAAAACAATTGAATCACTGCAAGAATCGCAATTGTCCATGGCATACTTCGCTCCAACCGTGTGGGTGCAACCCATATCGATATCGATGAAATCACCGTTAGTATGAGGAGGATGTAAAGCAGTGATCCTTCGTTGCCTGCGTAAAAGGCGACCCACACAAAAGCTCTATCCATGAGTGTGTTTGAGTGATTAGCTACATACTCAATAGAAAAATCGTTTTCTGCGAAAGCAAAAATCAGTGTCCCAGAAGCTACGGCAGCGCAAAGAGCAGTCATGTAAATTGAGCGTCTAGCGCTTACAATCAGCTCTGCTATTCGCATTTTCTCACCAAGTACAGAAGCGGCTGCAGCGTAACAGCTAACAACAAGTCCGAGTAGCAGGGCCATTGCTCCGAGATCTGCCACTAATTTTCCTCCTCATCTTCTTTTTCTTGTTTCGCTTGAATAGTTGAATCTTTTTTAATGCCTAGATCCTTATCTACGCGATCTAGGTATTCGCTCAAGTCCGTGTGTTTTATAGAGATATTTCCCGTAGAACTGGACTTAGGCTCATTATTTAATACGGAACTTTTCATATGCTTTATTGTGTACAGGGCTATTCCAAGTGCAGCGGTAACAATTAAAGCAGGGAAGATCCATGCCAACATGTTGAAACCCTTGCCCGTTGGTGCAGCCAAGATTTCCTCACCATATCTGTCAGAGAAATAGTCTAGGATTTCGGCGTTGGTATTGCCTTCTTGCAGTAAATTTGTGACTTTAAGACGCATGTCGACAGCAATTTGAGCGTTGGAACCATCGATTGTTTGACCATCACACACTGGACACATTAATTCACCCGACAGTTGGTACGCTCTCTGTTCTAGACTTATGTCTTCTTCGCGTACGCATGCTTCGGTAACGATAGCGGACATGATTGTGAATAGAACTAACACGGTAACCCTCACTCGGTATGGGAACGTGTGAGTTGCGATCATCGTGAAAAGAAACCGAGATGACATATACATACTTTACCCGTGCAAAAGCCCTTGATCTCGCACCTATATAACAGATTGATCCGTCTTTGGATTGTTCTGCAATTCACTGGTACTTGTTGTGTTTTGAGCGAAGGCTTTATTTACTGAGACCAGCGTTATCGTCGAAGATGTATTTCACAATGTCTCTGATGTCTTCTTCAGCTAGAAGACTTCCAAACTGAGGCATTACTGGTCCGTTCCAACCTGATACAAATGAGAACATTACGTCTGGGTCATTCAAACGGTTTGCTGCCGAGTCAACTAAATTGGGCGGAGACTTATAAGGCTCTCCGTTTTTAGTTGCATAAAAACTGCTTTCTGACGTGATGTGCCTTACGGCTTTACCATCGCCAAGCCCGGATTCTCCATGGCAAACAGCACAGTTGACGCGGTAAAGATGCCCTGCGACAACTGGGTCATATGTGCGTTCCTGTTTGTCCGGGACCCTTAGAATTTCATCGGTACTTACATCACTCTGATAAGCCACAGCAGCTGCGGGTGGGGCGAGTCGTGGTGGTTCCTGAGCCTTGTAAGCCTGTGAATAGTGCATTTCAGAGAAGGTTTCCACAGGATAAGTGTTTGATTCCTGAACTGCACAAGCAGCCGTAGCCAAGCTAATGATAGCCAAGGCTCCTATCATTGGCACTAAGCGATTTATTAGTATTGGTTTTATAGGCGCTGCGAACATATTCATTACGCGTGCTTGATCTCCAGGGCTCCTGCCTTATTTAGCACGTTTTCTGCATCGGCAACTTTTGACTCGTCGTCAAATGTGATAACCACGCCGATCCAACCTTCAGTTATTCGGGTGTCGTAAACTCCCGGCTTTAGATTTGGCAGTCGAGACTCGAAGATGATTCCAATCACAGTTGCTATCACACCCGCGAGCATAGTCATTTCGTACATGATGATTAGCATAGCGAAGATGGATAGGATGGGTTTACCTCCAGTTACCATCGGGTACGCTAGCTGAGTCGCAGCCGTCAGGAAGATTGACAACGTAAAACCAATTATTGCCCCAAAAGCAGGAAAACGGAACAGTCTATGCTGCGGTACGTGTTCACCAAAGGCACCTTCAGGGTAAGGAGTGCCAGTCAGCACATCAAATGTGCCCAGTTCGAATCCAGCCTCTTTCAGTCCGTCCATCGCATCTGCGGCGGGTTCGGGCTGCTGAAACAGGCCAAGAATACTTGTAGTCATCAGAAGATCCTTTATTCAGCTTCCCTAACGATCGCCGGAACCTTTGCCCGGCCAATCATTACATCATCAGTAAATACTTGGCTCTCTTTTTGCTCGAATAGTGGTACGAGTGGGAAGAACCTAGAAAACAACAACATGAGGAATGTAACCCATGCGAACGACCATACAAGTATCGTCCACTCTACTGCACTTGGGCGATATGCCTCCCATGTGTATACGAATGGCGTCCTACGTGCCAGACCGGGCACGATAATCAGGAATCTTTCGAGCCACATGCCTATGTTGACAAGAATTGAAGTCCAGAACATTAACGCGATGTTGGTCCTAACTCTTTTGAACAACCACATAGGAACTGGGATTAGATATCCAGTCAACAGGAATATTATGAATAATAAATTCCATGGCCAGGTCAAAATTTGCATTTCACGCAAAGCGATTTCAGGAGCGTCTTGCCCATAAAGAGCAAAGATAAGTTCGAGAAAAGTAAAGCCGAGCCAACCTGTCGCAACAACGATGAGCAATCTGGCCAAAGCATCAAAATGTTCGGGCCTAATGAAGTCATCCCAACCCCATAGCCAACGCATAAGAGCCATCATTGTCACCACGGCCGATACACCGGAGTGTACTGCACCAATAACGAAGTAAGGTGCAAATATGGTTGAGTGCCAGCCTTCGACTGCTGAAGCTACAGCAAAGTCCCATGAAACTATCGAGTGCACAGACACGAAAATAGGCAGCATGAGCGCCGATAGGAGAATTCCACCAACGGTCTGCATCTTCCATTGCCTAGGGTTTCCTCTCCAGCCAAGAGCCAACACCGTGTACATTGCATTCTTCCAACCGGTTGTTCTGTCCCGGAGGTTGCCAAGATCAGGCAAAAGAGCAACGTATAGGAATAATGTTGACCCGGTTAGATATGTGCTAATCGCTACCGGGTCCATGATTAGTGGGGATCGGATGTTTGGATAAATTCCGCGAGCAAAATCATATGGAAGAATCCAGTAAGCGATTCGCCAAGGTCGCCCAGCGTGAATCAAGGGGAATACCAGCGCCGTTAAAAGTGAGAATACTGTTAGTAGTTCAGCAGCTCGTGTTACTGGCCTGCGCCATTCAGCTTGTGTAAGCCGAAGAATGGCTGAAATCATGATTCCGGCGTGCGATATACCAACCCAGAAAACGAATGTTGTGATGAATAATCCCCAGTAAACTGGTCGTGCTAGTCCAGTAACTCCAAGACCTTTGTTAATCATTGTGGCTATTACGAATAAACCAAGAATTACAGCGATGCCTAAAATAGCCACCGTTGGAGCCCACCACTTGGGCGTGTCAAGTTGACCGTTTAGTAGTTTACGGTTGGTATATACCTGATCTAGTTCTCGTCGCTGTTGCATTTCTTAGTCAGTTACCTATATACGTCAGTTTAGGTTAGATTACTATTTGGTTAATCCGGTTTTGCCACAAGAGTAGCGTGGCCTCGAACATACCTTATTGGTTTTGCGAGTAGGTTGAATTCTTGTACCTGCCAAACAGACAGTACTGGTATAACACGGGTCACTAGCATAATTAACATGGCAGCCAATGAAATGCCACCAATAATAATTAGAATGTCATATACGTTAGGAAAATAAGTTTCCGGTATGACTTTAAGCCATTTTTGATGAATTTGATCTTGCGGAACAGACCACGCTGAAACGAAATATCTTATTCGGTCAAGCATCAGCCCGATCAGTATGATGAAAGCTCCGACAACCATTGCCGTAGTACCGCGTCTTACTCGGTTCCAAATCAGAATCCACCATGGTATGAACCATATTAGTATTGCACCGGCGATGAAGGCGTATACCATCGGACCGCGGATCAAAAGATCTAATGTCGCTATATCGTTAGCTGATCGACCATACCAGAAAACTATAAATGACGAGTAGAAGAAGTATACCCATAATAGCGTTAGAGCAAATAATAGCCGACTAAGTGACCAGAATGCATCTAGGTGTACAAATTTTTCCAGATTCATCCACTTTCTTGAAAAGTACAAAGCTATCACTATAGCCGCTACGCCTCCTTGGAATGAAGATATAGTCAGCGACATTGGGTAGATCGCATCTCTTGATCCTGGGATTACGCTCTGACCATAGTCCGTCGAAATAAGGAATGTAACAAAGACCAATATGAGGAAATAGAACGTACCAAACATTCCAATCCTCATCCGTAACGTTCGCCACTGAATGTCAGTTCCGACCCATCCTCGGGCGAGCCGTTTGCCCCATCGCTGTCTCCAACCAGTCGAATGGTCACGCATGGAAGCGAAATCAGGTATCGCTGCTGAATAGAACAGCATTAGACCGGTGATGAAAAGTAGCAATAGACCGATTACAGACCATATGTGAGGAGCGTAATCTGGTGCTTCGAACCAGATAGATCGTCGGCGCGTTCCTTCATATACAAGTGGTGGTAGTAGCGCGACAAGTGGTATCAACATAATGATAGTTACTAGGCTGCCAAAAGAGAACATGGCTGCAAGCCTGGTAATTGGTCGAACCCAGTTGGCTTTGGCCATTACAGGTGCCATCGCCACCATCGGGGCTCCACCGCAAACTGCAAGAAGGAAAGAAACTAAAGAAGCCACGTAACCCCATTTGGTACTGTCGTCACCTTGGTCAATCCACTTGAGGATCAAAGAAACGATTCCGATAATACCAAGTATGCCAAGAATCCATACAATAGTTTTGAACCTGGCACTTGCATTGGTGGTGCTCGCTATCAGTTCTTTAGCTACAACGTTCGCATCCACGTTAGGTGGCGGTGCGTGGTGGTCGGATGCGTGTGCTACAGCTTCACTAGCCATGCGATGCATGTTCTCCTGTGCCAACTTTTTTGTCAGCATCGATCTTCGCTAGGTAAATAACGTTAGGGTCGGTTCCAAACTGATCTAGAAGAGTGTAGTGGCGCTTGTCTTTTTTCATTTTTGAGACTTTACTGTCTGGGTCGTTGAAATTACCGAAGTTTAGTGCACTAGTTGGGCAAGCAGCTGAGCACGCAGTTTGAATTTCGCCATCGGCAACTTCGCGCCCTTCGCTTCGAGCGTTGCGAGATCCGCGGCGAATCCGATGTACACAGAAACTGCATTTTTCCATGATTCCGCGGCTTCTAATGGTTACATCAGGATTCAGATGGTTTCTTAGAGACTCCGGCCAGACAGGCTCCCAATAGTTGAAGAATCGGACAATATATGGGCAACTATTTGCGCAGTAGCGAGTGCCTACACAACGGTTATAGACTTGGATATTCATCCCTTCAGCATTGTGGTAGGTTGCGTAGACAGGACAAACCGGCTCACATGGTGCATTCTCACAATGTTGACACATGATTGGAATAAACCGAGCTTTGGCATCAGGGAAGTCGCCTTCCCAGTATCGCTCAACACGAATCCAAGAAATGGTCCTTGCACGTTCTACACGATCTTGTGTGTTGATTGGAATATTGTTTTCTGCTTGGCAAGCTATTACACACGCATTACAGCCGATGCATTTGTCAACATCAACGACCATACCCCAGTTGTGGGAGCCAAATTCTGCTGTAGTCATTGCGTTATTACTCCCAAGTAGATATCACGTAGGCCTTTCACCTGTAAATTAGTCATGTGATCCAGCCCCCTTATCTTTACCAAGGAATTGCTTCTGATATTCGTGGTGATTTTCTTCCTGGGCATGTTCAGCTGTCTCGCCAATACCAACTACTAGGACTGGTACTCCTGGTTCAACAGGTCGGGATTCTACATTACCTTCAAATTTTGGCACTTTAACCCTGCGACCTCTACGCTGGACTTTTACTTTAGTAGCTGCCCATGCTAACGCACCTGTAATGTCATCCTTTTCGTCTACCAGAATAGAGAGGGCGTTTGCTCCTCGGTGTTCGGCGTATCTGCCACTATGATGATGACCCTGCCCAATTGGTATGCCAATCACCCCTGGGCGCACACCTGGATGTGGATATGCTAATACTTCAATTTCACCTGAAGTCGACCTAATTAATAAAACATCACCTTCGCGGATTCCAAGTGTCTGTGCTTGGGTGCTGTTGATTTCAGCCCAAGTTGACCATGAAGCTGATGATATTGGGTCAGGTGTTTGTTGAGCCCATGGCGATGCTGCGAGTCGCCCGTCGTATAAAGAGTTAGAGTGAAACGGAACTAGGTGAAAGTCAGTCCCTTCACCTAGTGTCTCAGTGGCGGAATATTCAGCGCTTTTGGGCGAAGCTTCAATTCTTCCGACATTACTAGATGCATTCTCTTTGGTGTCCCACCAGCCTCCCCGTTGGAGAACTCCGTTAGTAAATAGCGCTGATGATGAAGCTGAAACAGAACCTCTATCGGTTGAATAAAGATCTCCAAGAGCCTTTCGGACGACGCTTTCCATATTTCGTCCATAAGATCCATCTGACATCGCTAGAAGAACGTCTCCAAAACCACGGGCGTCACTAAGTATCCCGGACCCATCTCTAGAAATGGTTGGCCCAACCACTGGCTGTTGAGTTCCTACAACTTGGTAGCCAGGACCTGGCTCTGGTATCTCTGTTCCCCATGACTCAAGAAATGTTTTTTCGGGCAGAACCAAGTCAGCGTAATCCATAGTGTCATTATGAACCGCACCGAAAGCAATCACATTCGGTACGTTTGCCAGCGCTTCCTGAACTGCGACTGAATTTGGCATTCCGTGTACGATATCTGTGCCGCGTATGATCACAGTTTCGACGTTACCTGCTCTCCAATTAGCAAGTTCTTGTTCCCAATCTGAGAATGAGTCACCTGTTGCAGATGCGGTGACTCCCTCTAATGCAGAATCTGGATTTGCTACAACGCCGCCTTTCGAATCTACGGCCCCAATTAGAATATTTAGTGCATATATGGCGCCAAGGTTGAAACTGCCATTTGTATGTGCGCCTGCCGAGCCGCCTCCAAACGCCACTGAGGGGGTGTTTTCAGCAAAGTATTTTGCCGCCTGCTTTATACGATCGGAATCTACGCCAGTCCTCGCAGAAACATCATTTAGACTTATGCCCCTTAGACCGCCAGGTAAAGCAGTTTCAAAGGACGCTACGTTTTGAGGGCTGGCAAGGCCTTCATCAATGATGATAGATGCTATACCTAAGGCAAGGTACCCCTCTGTTCCAGGAACGGGAGCGAGCCAGAGGTCAGCGGCAGCTGCCGTGAGTGACATGCGAGGTTCGGCATGAATCAGGTATCCGCGATGTTTTTGGGATCTAAATTCTCCGTATTTCACAGCAAAAGCCGTAGGGCTACCCCAAGTACCGAGCCAATCAGCACCAAAAGACAGAACAGTGTGTGCGTTACCGATATCGTATGTAGGAAGTTGTGAATGACCGAGTACTGACCTTACAGCGTGGTGTTGGACACCCTGTTCTATTGGGTCGAACGCCATATGTTTTCCATCGTATTGTTTAGCGAACTCTCCAGTGACCTTACCAAGAGTTCCACGCATCGGGTTGGTAACAACCGTGAGTGCACCGTTAGCATTGGATAGTGCTTGACGGAACCGACCATCAGCTTGCTTCCAGGAAGCCGATGCAAGGTTTCCTTTTTTCGAGTACCTAATTTGAGGTGTTTCGATACGGTCTGGATGGTAGAGGATCTGTAAAGCTGCATCGTGCCGAGCTGATGCCTTGCCTCTTGAAATTGGGTGGTCGGGGTTACCTTCGATTCGCTTCGCTCGCCCCTCCATAACTCTAACTAAAACACCATCGCCGTTAGTAAAATCTCCCATTGAGGTGGCGTACCAAGTATCTTCGCCTCTTACCAAGTCTTCTGGAAGGTCTACAGGGCTCTGAACAATTAGCTCGCGCTCGGGAAGCCCGCAGGCTGCGAAGATGACAGCGCCGGCGGCAGTTTTTCCTGTGAGCGATAAAAATTCTCGTCGATTTATTTTCATATGGTCAGTGCTATTCTGGGTAGCTTCAACTTGAAAAAGTGATTATATTCAAACTGTTAGGATACTTAAATAAGTCCTCGTTGCTTAATAGTGACATGCGGCACAGTCCGTTGGAGCACCGTTATCACGGTGACAGTCAACACATTGTCCCATTTTTAGTGGTTCGACCTGTGCCACTTGTTCCATTGCAGCAACATTGCCATGGCAAGTTGAACATACAGCCGATGGTCCGGTATTCACCCCGTCTGTCGAATTCTTGATTGCGGACGGATTGGCCATTAGATATCGAATGTGTGGTTCGTGGACGAATCTAACGTGATCGGGTAGACGGTGAACTCGTTTCCAGTCAACCGGTTCTGCACCGTTGTCGCCGACGATGTCAGCTGCGTCTCTAAGAATATTGATTTGCTCGTTATCAGCCGAGCCAATCACTTGGTGACAGGAAGCACAGAAACTGACCGGCGGAACGCCAGCACTCGCCTGCGTAGTGACTGTTCGGTGACAGAATGTACAGTCTAGACCAAGCCCTTCCATGGTTTCTCCGTCTGCTGCAACGTGATCGAGTTTTTCTAGAGAAGCATGGACAGTATGCGGGAAGTCGATTGGCTGATCGTAAGTTTGTTCAAATCCTAATATTGGTACTGGCTGACCAATCCAAGCTGTAATTACGAATGCTGCAACAGCACCTACCACTGCAACTGCTCCAAGACCACCAACTACAAGTACTGGTATAAGTATTCGCGGTAAAGATGAGGATTTAGGATTATCGTTTTCCGACGCCAAGCGTTCTTTCCAGTGTGAGCAAGCCGAAGCTGTTTATTAAAAGTAAATTCGGTGCAGTTTCCTACTGCCACCACCTTGAATACACCCGATGTAGGAAATCAGTGTTCTCAGATGCCATATAAAACGAACCAAAAATTCCTAGTACACATACTATTCCAATTACGTAAAGGGGAGCTCTAATGCGCGAAACTTTCTCGGGTACCGTTTTGGTATCCACCATTGAAGGTATGATTGCATGTGCTGTAAGTAGTGAAGGACCGGCAATAAGCGCACAGCCCAAGGCAAGCCACAAAAACTTTAATGCAGTACCAACTTCAGCCCACTCGGCCGTGGTTAGCGGTTTAGGATCCATATCCTACTGATAGAACTCCTGATTGGAAAAAAAGTCAGAAAACTATGTTGATGAGACTGAAAAACGGTTGCTCATCAAAACAATTGCAAGTGAAAGCTATCACGAGGGATTTTTGAGTGTCAACAGCCCTAAAGGTCAATTCATAACACCTATTAATTATCCTCGCTTGCGATTATGAAAATATCAGGTCAACAGAGGTATGTAATAGGAGGTACGGTTCGCCTATTTGGTCAGGTGAGTCAATTTGCCACGGATCGATTCTAGAGACAGGTCTCAATCTAATTCCATGATCTCCACCGTAAATCATTAAGGCTTGACCGGAGCCTGAATCGCCAACCGCAACTACTGATACTTCGCACGGTTTGCCGCCGTTGTCAGAACACCAGCCAACAACTTCATAAGGATCAGGTTTACCTGGGATTGCCGGGACGATAATTTTTGATGAGGTTTGCGTTTCCCCTTTAGTTTCGAATATCTGTATTGGGAAATATCCACAGTTGTCGTTGTCGTCGATATCAATCATTATTTGGGGCAATAATTTGTTACACCTTTTCACGTTTTTTGACTTGATTATGTGGCTTTAGCGGTTTCTTGCGTAGGGGATGCATTGAGTGTTTGAACAATGGACCGCTTTGAGATTGCTAGCAGAAAGATCGTGGTAAACGATCAGTGGAAGTCCGTCAGCTCCAGTGGTGATTGAAGTGTGCATGCCAACGTTAGCTGACATGTCAAGATCATTTGTCGTTGCGTCGCTGCATTGTAGATTGTTGCAGTGAGCTATTTCTAATGAACCGTTAAAAAAATCGTAGTAGCTTATAATTGGTCTCGAGTCAGAGCCAATTGTTATTGAGCTCCAAGTCCCGACTCCACCATTTGTTACCGTTGCTGAATTTGTCGAAGATGAACACCAGACATTACTACAATGGGCTACCTTTAGATCCTGATTAGTTGCATCGTAGTACGCAATGATTGCTTTTCCATCTACACCTAGGGCTGTTGAACTGCTTTGCCCCACATCACCGGCTGAGTCAATTACTTCAATATTGTTTACTTCACAAGTAACTGTGTTGCAGTGAGCTACCTTAAGATCTGCGTTTGTCGCATCGTAATAGCTAATTAAGGGCAATCCATCGGCTCCGATTACGACAGAAGAATACTTACCGACATCGCCAATGCTGTCGACCGTCGTAATGCTGGCCGATGTGCAAGAAGTGTTATTACAGTGTGCGACTTTGAGATCTCCGTTAGTTGCATCATAGTAACTAGCTATACCCAAACCGTCCGTTCCTATTGCAATTGATGAGTAACTCCCGACATCGCCATTAGATTCAATTACCGTTTTGTTGCTTGTTGCACAATTTGTAGTCTCGCAGTGGGCTATCTTGAAATTACCATTTCCGTCGTTGGAGTCACGGTAAGAGATGAGAGGCAGGCTGTCAGTACCGATAATTACGGATGTGTGTATGTTTCCCGTGCCAATTGTTTCGATAGCTGATGTGGTGATTGAGGCACATGTGGTTTGGTCGCATTGAGCGAGATAAAGACTGTCGTTGGCTTTATACGTTATTATCGGTAGACCATCATCGCCTATTGTGACTGAATTCCATAGTCCTGCCTTTCCCGGTCCAGTTACAAGGGTCGAAACAATATGTTTGCCTCGCTGGAACGAAATTTGGTCTGTCGTAGCGCATCGTAGGTTTCCTGATGCGTCTACACCATTTACTACTAGATCAGTTCCACACGATTGGTTTGACTCTACATATTCACCATCGATAGGTCCTCTTTCATCGCATACCCATGTCAGACCATTGAATAGTGCTATTTCTGTAGATTCACAGACCATGCCGCCGAGTGTGGTGTTAATAGAACTGGGTCGGTTGCGTATGTCATTCCAGTCGACGGTTGCGGTGTTGTCATCGCCATCGTCTAGACCTTCAGGACGATTTTGAATATTTATCCAATCGATAGAACCCGCCGTTTTCCCTGCGCCTAAGTCTTCGGGGACGCCGGTTAGGGAAGACCATGGAATGCTGACATAACCAGATGAAATGTCCTCCGCATTGAGCTGGGGAAAATCATGCATATGATCGCTTCTAGCAGCAGTGGTTTCTTCACCTGATCCAGCGAAATCTACTGATGCATTATTGTTGTCTTCCTTTAGTCCTTCGCCAATCTGAAATAATCCAGATTTACCATCGGTGCCTGGCTTTCCATCATCTCCTTTAGGTCCCCGAGGCCCCTGAGGTCCTGTTGGTCCAGCGCCACCCGGAAATCCTTGCAAGCCGGTTGGCCCGATAGGTCCTTGGGGACCGACTTCACCTTGTTCACCCTTAGGTCCGGGCGGTACTGCTACCTCTAGTTCTTCTTGGTCGCTGGTGCAGGCGAGAGATGTTAATGCGAAGGTGCAAGCCGCTATTACCATTACTCGAACGTAAACATTTAGGAAGTTAATTTTTGAACGATGCATATGAAAAAGAAAAACCTGAATTACCTATGTACAGCGCGCCATCTTTTTTTTGCGATGGGTACTTATAGTTAGTCTTGTTTCGACCTAATTTTTCAAATTTTACTGTCGCCCAGAATTCAGTTGAGTGTGAACCATTCTTGAATAACTAAATTAGCGCAAACAATTGCTGGGAAATTTACTCGCCGGTTATAGAAAAATATAATTTTGTGGGATTTTGGCGGGTAGTTTGCGCGGGAGTGTAACGAATTATTCGGTAGATTTTTGGTTGTGCCGAACCGTTAGTATCAAAAATTTTATGACGAAATTTCATAGAAGCTTCACTGAAAATTTATTGTGAAAAACTTGAATAGAGTGGCTAATTTTCTCAAACTATGGGCTACCGCTGTTGTTTCACGATGCTAAAGTTCTTTTGTAGATTTGCTTAGGGCACCGTGTAAGGTCAAACTTCGTACGGTTCGTTATTGAAATTAACGTTTAGCACCAACTTTCGGAGTGGCATACGCATAGGGAGGGATAAACAAAAATGGATATCTCCAAAAAGAAGCTTGAGTGGATTTATAGCACTATGTACAGAATCCGCCGCTTCGAGGAGACAATGCTCGAAGAGACCTTTAAGGGCAACTCGATGGGCGTTACTCACCCATCTGATGGTCAAGAAGCGCCACCAACCGGTATATGCGCCCATTTGAAAGATACTGACTGGATCGGATCCACGCATCGAGGGCATGGGCACTGTATTGCTAAGGGTTTGGATACCAAGGCCATGATGGCTGAAATTATGGGTAAGGCGACCGGGCAGTGTGGTGGCAAGGGTGGCTCTATGCATATTGCTGATTTTTCCAAAGGGATGTTGGGGGCTAACGCTATAGTTGGTGCGTCTATACCACTGGCCGTAGGTGCAGCGCTTACATCGAAATATAAAGGCACTGAAAATGAATCGGTCGGAGTTTCGTTTTTTGGCGACGGAGCCTCGTCACAGGGAGTTTTGCATGAAGCTATGAACCTTGCGTCTGTCTGGAAATTGCCAGTGATTTTTGCTTGTGAAAATAACGGTTACGCAGAAGCAACTCCGTCGTGGTACGCAGTTTCTGCTGAGGATATTGCTTCACGAGCTGAGGGGTATGGGATGCCAGGTGTTGTTGTAGATGGAATGGATGTGTTTGCTGTATATGATGCTGCTGGTGAAGCGATAGCGCGCGCTCGTGCAGGCCAAGGCCCGACTTTGCTTGAGATGAAGACGTATCGTTATCACGGTCATTTTCATGCTGACGATACCAAGAAATATCGCAAACCCGATGAAGAAAAGCTTTATCACGAAAAGGATGCGATCAAGCATTTTGAGAAGACTGTGGTAGGTCAGAAATTGATGACCGCAAAAAAACTAAAGCACATACGGGAAGAAATCGAGCAAGAAATGCGAGAGGCCGTGGACTTTGGATTAAATAGTCCGATGCCTGATGAATCAACCCTATACGAAGATGTCTACGTTAATTACTCGAATCCTATCCATGGGCTTAGGTAAATTTCGTAACAACCCCCTAGTTGCAAAGAAACTTTAAATAATGACAACATCACAAGCAAGTAATCCACTTGGTCCCGGATATGAAAATGTTGCTGGCTCAGTAAAACGATTCCGAGACGTATTCCGCGACACGCTCAGAGCAGAGATGCACAGGGATGAGGATGTTTTTCTCATGGGAGAAGATATTTCCGGCGGATTTGATCGTGATACCAAAGAGCCTCTGGATGCTTGGGGTGGTCCATTTGCGGCTACCAAGGGCTTGGTACAGGAATTTGGTCCAGATCGAATCAGAGACGCACCGATATCCGAGGCTGGCTTTGTGGGAGCCGCTGTCGGGTCAGCTTTGACTGGGCTTAGACCTATCGTCGATCTAATGTACTTTGATTTTGTAACAGTTGCATTCGACCAGTTGCTTTCAAATGCGGCGAAGAGTCGCTACATGTTCGGTGGCCAGACCAGAGTTCCAATGACCCTGTTTGCTAGATCTGGCGCTGGGACTGGACATGCCGCTCAGCATTCTGAGAGTTTTTATTCTATGTTGGCGCATATTCCTGGACTCAAGGTAGTGGTTCCATCTGATCCATACTCTGTTAAAGGTCTTTTAGCCGCCGCAATCCGAGACGATGACCCGGTATTTTTGGTTAATGACAAGAAGCTGATCAATCTTGATGGATTCGTTCCGGATGAGGAATACATCATCGAACTGGGAAAAGGTCGATATATGCGACGAGGTCGTGATGTGACCCTAGTGGGCATGTCTTACACAACAGTGGTCTGCCAGCAAGCAGCTGAAAAATTATCTGAACTTGGAATTGATGCAGAAGTGATCGACATGATGTCTTTATCACCTTTTGATGAGGACATTCTAATTGAGTCAGTTCAGAAAACTAATAATGTGGTCGTTGTAGATGAAGACACTCCTCGTGCGTCTATGGCTTCTGAGTTTGCAGCTGTTATAGCAGACAAAGCATTCGACTATCTTGATTCTCCAGTTAAACGAGTCACAGGACCTCATTCTCCAGTGCCTTACAACAGGGATTTGGAAAATGCATTTATGCCTCAGCCTGACGATGTAGTTAATACGGTCAAGAATAGCCTCGGAGTTGGCTAATTGTTCGAGAAAATTCTTGAGCAGACTTGAATAAAGAAATCGGTCTGATCACTTATTATCAGGCCGATTTCTTTATAAGGCGATTCAACAACCTTTTTTCAGCTTGGTTTTAACTTTGAAAAAGGCTGAGGAAAATGCGAGTTGATGTTAGCCTACAGGCATTTTTCGGTTAGTTATCCTTCTACCTATTACTGCCTTATCTTCACCTCCGCCTGAGAATATATGGGCTCCCATATCAATCAAAATCTGTAGATTCTCTTCATGACTCTTGTCTGGATCGTTCCATGAACAAAGAAACTTAAGATTATTTGCGTCGGCTGCAGATTTAATTTTTTCTCTAACCTGATCCATTTCTGGTGGATACGGCGGATCGTGTGCATCTGGATTGCCGAAGGACATTCCCATGTCTCCGGGCCCCCACTCGACAAATCCGAGACCCGGCACTCGGCAAATTGCATCTGAGTTAGCTGCAGATTCTTGATTTTCAAGTTTTAATCCAAGGAAAAGTTCTCCTTGAGGGTTGAGAGGCCAGGGGTCAGCAATTTTGACATATTGCTGAGGCGTCACACCCCAAATTTCTGCCGGTTGACCCTGTCCTCCTGCTCCTCTTTGGCCTTCGCCGAGACCTTCGCGCCCATTTTTATGAAATGGGTATCGACACTCTTCAATGAATGCTCGAACGGCGTCAGCCTGACGTGCGTGGGTATGTAGTATTCCGTGAACTCCGGCGGATAAGACCTGACG
>DBSW01000059.1 GCA_002306745.1 Dehalococcoidia bacterium UBA1332
CTGGCTCAACGAGAATATCGAGACCTTTTTCAGGGGCACCCCCAAATGATAGGTCTGTCAAAGGACCTGCCCGAGCCCGGCAGTTACCTTACGCTCGACGATTTTGGTACGCCTATCCTAGCAACTCGTGACAAAAACGGTAAATTCCGCGCCCTGCTCAACGCATGCAGACATCGGTCCGTAAAGGTTGCATCAGAAGAACGCGGAAAAAAGTCAGTATTCATGTGTCCTTTCCATCATTGGAGCTACGCCAATACCGGCGACCTAATCAATATACCCGATGAAAGTCACTTCGGGTCCATCGACAAAGCCTGTTCGGGACTTATCGAACTGCCTTCGTTAGAACACAACGGGATGCTTTGGGCTCACCCCTCAGCTAACGGTCAAATCGATATTAATAAGATCCTGGGCGCTGAACTAAGCAAAGAGCTGAAATCGTTCGATTTATCCAATTACCACTATGCGGGCGGGAGGACAATCGACAAAAAGCTAAACTGGAAATTGGCCAATGACACCTTTGGCGAAACTTATCACTTTGGGAAGCTTCACAAGAACACGATTAATGAGATTTACCAGGGGAACAATCTACATTTCCAGGAGTTTGGGCGTAATCATCGGTTCGTTACCGCCAACCGGGGAATAGATCAGGTCCGCCAGCTTCCAGAGTCAGAGTGGGACATCACCCAGGGAACCTTTGTTCTCTATTATTTGTTTCCAAATATACAAGTGGTGATAGAGAGTCAGACCATCACTCTAATCCGTATCTATCCTGACAAAAATAATCCGGGACGATCCATCTCTAAAGTCAGCTTTTATTTTACACCGGCTATTCTGGAATGGATGGTAAACGAAGAGGCCGACGGAAAAAAACTAGATGAGCTTTGGGACAAAGAAAAAGGTTTGATCGCACTGCCAAGTATAGAAGCTAATATCAGCGCCTTTTGCGGTGCAGTGGAGGCAGAAGATTACTATATGGGCGAAATGCAACAAATAGCCGCTGAAAGTGGTCAATTAAAAGAAGTGATCTTTGGTCGAAACGAACCCGCGTTACACCACTTCCATCGAAGTGTTAAAGAGGCAGTTGCGTAACGCTTTAATCTAATCTTATAAATTATTTGAAATATGCGATATATGTGCATGATAAATAGTTATTTATATGGTTTTATAGTTTTGATTTAGCAGTCGTGTCTGCAAACTTCTCCATATCAATATCCGTGGTCAGTGTGCTCGTACCAAAGAACAGACCTTCTCCGAGGAGACCCCTTATTCCTTCGGGGGCATTTGCCAGATACTCTTCATCATTCAGCAAATAGCTAAAATCGTCGATAGTTTGGGTGTAGAGCCGTTGATAGGTTGCGTGCAACATCGTTCGCGTACCAGGTATCCTCCGTGGACCCGATCCATGCCAAGTCGCACCATCCCACACAGCCACGTCACCAGGTTCAGTTTCAATCGCTATTGATTTTGAGTTTGTGATCTCATCTGGCGTAGGGTGCCGTCTGGCCTTATGAGATTTAGGAACAACTATCGTGGCGCCACCCTCTTCAGTCATCCCCTCACAAGCAAAACAAAACGTTATCAGAAGGTTATGCTCCGGAAAGGGTGCTGGAATCCAGTTTTGGTCAGAATGCAAGGCCAAACCTTCCCCACCTTCGCGCTTGATAGAGCCATGAAAACGTCCCGCCCTAAACCCTTTACCGATACTGTACTCGGCGACCGCCATAACCTTTGGAAGTGTCGCGACCAGATCCACGGTGCGATCCCTGCCTAGCAATTTCACGGCACCGCGTGCTGGATCCGGCCGTGTTAATTTCGCTAAAGAGTGGATGACTTCTCGCAGGTCGCTCATAAGCTCTGGGGGTGCCGCATTGCGAATAACAGCGTAGCCTTCGTCCCTCATTTGATTAACCACATCCCAAAGCTCAAGCTCATCAATACGCGGTCGCAATTCATCCGAAACCTCAAAAGGCCCAACGCTTGATGATTCGATATGAAGAGATTCTTCCGTCACAGGGTTAGTCTCCGGTACTCGAACGCTTTAATTAATCTCCTTCGGCATTCTTCGCCTGGATAGCGGCGACGCGCTCTAAATCGGGCCCTTCATCGCGCCAGCCGTTAAACCTATTTTCCCCCATTAGCTGCGCAAACCGGGGGTCATTCGCGTATCGTTCAAACACCTCGGGATAGCGTGTATCGCCACGTAGCTCTTGGGTAGTCATGAATTCACGACAAAAATAAGCCGCCAAATTTATCCGGGTGCCAGGAAGCTCTCGTCTCCACCCTCCATGCCAGGAGTTACCGTGCCAAACGACCGCATCGCCAGGCTTAAGCTCCATCGTGACCCCTCCAGCAGGCGCTGTCCATTCAATCGCATCGAGCTCTTCGGGCGGAAGTTGTTTGGCCATTATCTGCGGGAGAGTCTCAGTTCCAGCCATCCAGTTTTCAGCAGGTGTTGGTTGACGCTGTTTGTGCTGACTACCAGGGAACAACAGCAAAGCGCCCTCCTCTTGGCTATATGGCGTTAATGCATAGTTACAGTTAGCTATCAAAGCCGTAGAGCCGATGCAACCATTGGGCAGACCATCTACATGGACGCCCAACGGAAGCCCGCCCGGACCTCGTAAATGACTGCCCATCGAAGATAACACGCAGTCCTCACCCAAAAGATACTTAACAAGTGCTAACGGTTTTGGCTCAAGTAAAATCTCCTGAAAAACAGGGTCTTCAAAAATTAGGTAGTGCTGATACTGCATCCCATTAAAATCTTCATTGGTCGCACTTTTGGGGTCAATTTCATGACCGATCGTCTTTTCTGCGTGACGCAATATGGCGGCCTTAGCTCGTTCAATTCGATCCTCCGACAGTACTCCGGGTATCACCGCAAAACCCTGGACCTCCAGCTCAAGCAGCTTCTCTGTCAAACCCAGTGCTTCTATCTCGTTAAGAACCCTTCGTTTCTCTGGATCTTCTACGCTTGAAAGAATAGGCGAAACTGAATGCTCTTGATCAACTCTAACCTCAGCCATCTTCAACCCTCCTAGCTAGGCTCAATATATTTCTTACGCAAAGGGATCTGTTCCTGTCTCCATCAT
>DBSW01000077.1 GCA_002306745.1 Dehalococcoidia bacterium UBA1332
TAACGTATGTTGTCGTAGATTGTTCCAGAAAAAAGGAATGGTTCTTGCAAAACCATTGACACATGTTTGCCTAGCGATTTCTGTGTTACGTCACGTACATCGTGACCACCAACTTGCACAGACCCTTCCCATATATCGTAGAAGCGATGAACTAAAGCGGTTGTTGAGGTTTTGCCTGAGCCAGTAGGCCCAACTAGTGCCACAGTTTCGCCTGGTTTAACTTCAAAGTTAATTTTCTTCAATATTGGCTGATCAGGAAGATAACCAAAGGTGACATTTTCAAATTTGATCGAACCATCAATTTCATTTAGATCGACTGCACCAGGTTTATCTTTGATGTCAACCGGAACGTCAATTACTTCGAAGATTCGTTCACCGGACGCCATAGCTCTTTGAAGGACGTTGTAGTGCATCGTTAGTGCTCGGATAGGATCAAAGAAACGCTGCACAAATAAAATAAAGGCGACCATTACGCCGACTTCAATCGAACCACCTAGCACAAAGAATCCACCGATGATTACGATAATTGCCATGGACGCTCCTGTAAGCGTATCTACTATTGGGAGCATCATCACACCGAGTTTCGATGCTCGTTTTGCCGCTTTAAGGTTATCGCTAGCACGTATATCGAAAAGGTCGTAATTTGTGTATTCCCTCGACATTCCTTGCACCGCACGGATACCATTGATGTTTTCTGCGAGTGCACCACTTACTATTGACGACGTTACACGTGCTCGAAGAAATGCTTTCCGCGCATAGGGAAGCCATACTATCCGTATGATCAATAGGATTGGCACTACCGACAGGGTCATTACCCCTAAGCGCCAGTCTAACCAGATCATCGCTCCAATAATTCCTATAATTAAAACTAAATCACCAATTGCGAAAACCGCTGTTTGTAGGAATTCTTGAAGCGCTGCTACATCCCCCTGAAGTCTAGCCATCAATTTTCCGATTTCGGTTTTGTCCATGAATGACAGTGAGACGGACTGCAAGTGTGTATACATAGCTCTGCGCATATCTATCAGTATCCGTTCGGCAACCCGGCCGACAATTAATTCTTGCAGGTAATTGGATACGAAGTTGAACCCTATCGCGCCGAGAAAAACAACAATCATTGTTGCTAATTTTGAACGTGACATTGTCTCAATGCTGAGGGCATCATCAAATATGTTTTTCACGATCAAAGGTATGGCAATAGAACTTATTGTGAAGACTAATACTGCGATAATCGCTATCCAGAGCAGGACTTTATATGCTGCAACATATTTAATGAATCGTCTGACAACATGCCCACTAAACGCAGCGCCGAAAACCTCTTCGTCTATGGTAGGTCCTACCTTGACTGAGGCCTTAGGAGGGATTTCATGACTTCTTTCGTGCTTGTAATTTACCATGATGAAATTCCTGCATCGGCGGGTCGTATTTGAAGTTCATAAAGATCGCTGTAGTGGCCGCCAATGGCGAGCAGGTTTTCGTGAGTGCCACGTTCAATGACTCTTCCTTGATCAATAAACAGAATCTCATCGGCGTGCATTAGCGAACTGAGTCGGTGTGAGATGATTATGGTGGTCCGGTCTTTCGTGACATCGGTCAGCGCAGCTCGTATGCGTTGTTCGGTTGCAGCATCTATTGCTGCTGTTGAATCATCGAAGACGATAACTCTAGGTTTTAAAAGCATGGCTCGGGCTATAGACAGCCTTTGGCGTTGCCCGCCTGATAGTGATACACCTCTTTCACCTATCATTGTGTTATATCCGTTTGGTAGGCGTTCGATGTAATCCGCAAGTTGGGCGTAATTGGTGGCGGATTCCACTCGGTCATCTGGCGCCCATGGGTCTCCGTAAGCGACATTGTGTTCAATTGATGCGGTGAAAAGGAAAGTGTCCTGCTCAACCACTCCAACCACCTGTCGGAGCGAATCTAGCGTGACATCACGTAGATCCTGTCCATCTACTGTTATATGACCCTCAGTAGGATCATAAAATCTGGGGACAAGATGAGCGATGGTTGATTTTCCACTGCCAGGCGGTCCTACGATACCGACTGTATGACCTGGCTCAACCTTGAATGAAATTCCATCTAGCGTGTTGTCGTTTTCATATCCGAACTTGACGTTGTGAAATTCGAGCGTTCCATTTGATAACTTCAGTTCTTGGGCGTCAGGTTTGTCTTTAATCTCCGGATCCAAATCTAATACTTGGAACAGGCGACCACCGGTTGCTGATCCGCGTGCATAGCCATTCACCATCATTCCGATTTGACGCACCGGTTCGAGTAGGATACCCATAAAGGCAATGAACTGAGTCAACTCACCAGGAGTTAACGTCCCCTCTATTACCTTAATGCCTCCGACCCATAGGACTGCAGTCATTGACAGCATGAATGCAACTCCCATCAACGAGATATTGGATGCTCGTATGCCAACTTGCACATTTGCGAGCTTCAACGTTTCATCTGAGGCTTGTGTGAATTTTTTCAACTCATACTCTTGGGACGCAAATGCCCTGACTACTCTTATTCCTCCGAGATTTTCGTCCATAACTTTCGTAAGGGCAGAAAGCCGTTCTTGTAGTTGATACCAATTGGATCGAAGTTTCAGACGAGCGGACGTGGCTCGCCAAGCCACGAATGGTACGAAGCTTAAGCTGATTAATCCCAGAACTAAGTCTTCACTTAGCATCAGATACATACCGGTTCCAATTAATACTGTCAAAAACACGGTTCGCAGAAGTGCTGTTTGAACGAACATGCGAACACCTTCGACATCGATAATGCCACGTGTGATCAGATCACCAGTATGAACTCCTGCGTGATAACTGAATGAAAGGCGTTGTAGTTTCTCGTAGTACAGCATTCGTAACTCATAGCCGATGTGCTGTCCTATTGACTCACCCATATAGCTTTGAAACATAGCTGAAAGTCCACGTCCGATTGACGCTGTAAATAAATACAATGCAATAACGATTAGCGCCGTTCTGGCTGGGTTAGAACCTTCGCCAACAATGTTTACGGTTCCATTGATCAATTTGACAACCGCAGGATTCGCTATTTCTACGGTGCTTTCGTCGAGACTTCTAGCGGCGTCAACTGCGGAGCCGATAAGTATGGGGATCGCCAGTTGAAAACCAGACACAAGGAAAATAGCGATCAAGCCGAACGTGAGACGCCACTTATATTTTAGAGACATCTTGGTGATACGAATAAATACGCCTGCAGAATTGGTATCAGCAGCTGGTCTCGCTGTTGTTCCGGCTGCGGTTCCTATGGGTTTGGCAGGGCTTATGACCGTGACATTTCCTCCAGACTGGTTTTTTGCGACTATCAAGGATCGCGCAGGTGTTGAATCTGTGCCCATAATTTTTTTTGCGTATTTTGACGACTGTTGTAGGCTGAACCTTCAATCACGCTAAACTCATACTTATGCCAATTGAGAGAGGTAATAGATTCGGCTTAT
>DBSW01000055.1:0-522 GCA_002306745.1 Dehalococcoidia bacterium UBA1332
CAGGAAGTTCTTAGTGGATTAAAACCAGATTATCTTCAAAAACTACTCCACGACAACGCAGCGAAGCTCTACCAAATCGATTAAATACGAATCCTCTTAAAGAGACCACTAGCTCATCGGAGGTTTACTATAACCACCATTGTGCTCTGCAATAAATTTAGCAAGTCTGATAGTCGTGTAGTCGCCACCATATGGTCCCACAACCTGGAAACTCACTGGCAAACCATCAGAGTCGAGGCCAATCGGGGGCGTTGTCGCGGGCAGATAAGCCATGCCAGTCAAGATCGTCCAGCGAATCAAATCGGAATAAGGTCTTGTTTGTCCATCTGACCCCTGCAGCGTTCTAGTACCAAAGTTACCTTCCTGATTATGTGGAAAAGGAGGTACAGGACTAATCGGCATGATAATCGCATCATAGTTCTCAAAGAATTCGGCCCACTTTAGCCTTATGGCTTCTCGACGCATGTGATTATCCAGCCACTCGCGATGGGTGGTTTGAGGCGGCGCTGCGCCTTCCTCATT
>DBSW01000055.1:860-1333 GCA_002306745.1 Dehalococcoidia bacterium UBA1332
AGTGCTTTGAGCGTCTCTGCCGGCATCGATTGAAGCATCGCCGACGTTACCAGCCAGCTACCCAACGAAAAAGCTTCATTGGGGTCGATATCCGGTCTCGCCTCTCGGTCAACTGATAGTCCGGTGTTTTCTAGTTTCTTTACGGCAGCCTCTAATACCGAGGCCACCTGACCATCAATTGGACAAAATGGGTCATCTAGCCAAGCCGCGACCCTTAAAGAAGTCACATCTTCAGGAGGCTCAGCGAGAGACGCCACAAGAGGTCCCTCTTTTCTTAGCATCAGTTTCAACAGAAGCTCTAAATCCTCAGCGCTTCTTGCCATGGGCCCTATAACATTAACGTCAGCCTCCGTCGTCCCTCCGGCCTCATGATCTATATACCCTGTGGAAGGCACAACACCAAAACTTGGTTTGTGCCCATATATCCCACAAAAAGAGGCTGGAAACCGAATAGAACCTCCAATGTCGGTTCC
>DBSW01000055.1:1706-2639 GCA_002306745.1 Dehalococcoidia bacterium UBA1332
GAACTCCCACCAGGAACGCGATCTGAATTCCACGGGTTAACCGTTGTACCAAACATGTCGTTATAGGCCTGAATATCGCCTGACCATCTCGGCAGGTTAGTTTTACCCAAAACGATTGCGCCAGCTTCCTTAACCGCTTTCACAACCGGAGCATCTCGGTCTGGCACATGGTTGTGAAGCTCGGTTGCTCCGCCGGTCGAGCGTATTCCGGCTGTCTCGAGAGCATCTTTTACTGTGATGGGTATCCCATGGAGTGGCCCAACCACTGCGCCTGCCTTTAGTTTTGCGTCAGCCTCGTCGGCTAATTTTCTGGCAAGATCCAGATCCATAGTCACGACCGCATTCAATTCCGGGTTAACTGATTCAATGCGCTCGATCGTCAATTCAAGCAATTCTCTGCTGGTGAACTTCCCCTCTTTGATCGCCTTGGCTTGCTCAACGACCGACCAATAGGCAACCTCTTGACTAATAGGCATCACTTTCCTCCACGAACTGAAGTTTTCTATCCTGCCTGATGGCGTCATTATTTGCTATCGTCTTAACAAGCCTCGGCGTATCACAAGACAAGGGAGAACAAATTATGACCGACTTCGAACTAACAGAAACCGACCGACTTTTGATGACCACGAAGCAGGTTAGAAAACGACTCGATCTAACCAAGGAAGTACCCATAAAAACAGTTCTCGAATGCATCGAAGTCGCATCAAGAGCGCCTATTGGTGGTAACGCGCAGGTCAATAGATGGATGCTAGTAAACGATCCTCAGACAAAGGAGGCTCTCGCTAACTTATATCGTAAAGAGGGCACTGCATATTTGGAAAACGGAAAAAAACAAGTCGAAGAACTAGGGGGCGACGCAACCCAGCGTGCAGTTGTCGATTCCTCTCTGTACCTACTAGATCATCTGCATGAAGTTCCTATGATGATCATACC
>DBSW01000055.1:3025-3933 GCA_002306745.1 Dehalococcoidia bacterium UBA1332
GAGCTCGAGGTATCGGCAGCGCATGGACGACTCTGCACCTCTACCACGAAAACGAAGCATCAAATTTACTCGGAATACCAGAAAGTGTTACCCAAATTGCCTTGTTGCCCACCGCCTACTATACCGGCGAAAAATTCCATCCCGCTAAGCGAAGACCAGCGGAAGAGATCACCTATTTGAATCGGTGGAAACAAACTCCAACCAACTAGCAACACTTTAGCGATACAGACTTAGCTCTCTTTCGCCATTTGAGCTCGCGCAGAGAACACCATTTCAACCATGACGTGTTCCGCTTCTTTTATGTTGGATATTCGCTTCGATAAGGGAATCTCTATGTCTTTACGAACACCCTCGACATCTGCTGAAATCCACATTGTTTCTTCGTTTACTTTATCAAGAGTCGCGCTCTTGGCCTCACTGATTCCCGCATAATGATGGACATAGGTAAGGACGGCGTCTGAATGATCACTGTTCATGTGACTGATGATTTCTTCTATTTCTTCGGGCAACAGCATCGTTCGTTCACTGGATGCTTCAGTTTCGCCATCGTTATCTGAATCTTGTGAGCCCACTACCTCAGTTCCTTCGATAACCGATTCAAATACCTCCAGGTTAGGGTGGCCTTGATAGGTCCCTTTAGGTGCGTGGGCCTGCGCATGAGCCTTCCTAAAATAATCCGACTCTGTCCATGCCACAAAGGCATCTCTTGACTCCCAAATGGTATGAGATGCATAAAGGGTATGGTCGTCGAAGGTATCCCCTTTCAAAAGAGCAAAGGATTGATACCCTGGAACCTCTTCCAAATGGGACTCTCTTTCTCTCCAAATTTTCTCGAAGCCCTCTTCGAATCCAAGGTTAATCTTGAAACGATTCATTGCAATAAACATATCAACTCCTCACGAGTAAAC
>DBSW01000055.1:4276-6029 GCA_002306745.1 Dehalococcoidia bacterium UBA1332
ACAATCCTATCCAACTGCTCGTGACGCTCGACTCTTAATGCAGTCGAATACACGTCACTCAAAATTCTATCACTAAGCACCTCTTCAGGCTGACCCGATGCGACAGTCAGTCCAGAATTCATCAAAATAATCTGATCAGAAAATCTGGCGGCCAAGTTCAAATCATGCAGCACGACGATCACGCCAACACCAGTTTCGCAGACTTCTCTAGCCAAATTAAGCAAGTTGAGTTCATACGCAACGTCCATATTCGAGGTGGGCTCATCCAAAAGCAAAAAGCGATCATCCGCAGCCTTTGAGAGGCCACCGACCTGAAGCAACGCCCTAGCAAACTGAACTCTCTGCTGTTCCCCACCCGACAAAGTATTAAATTTTCGTCCCATCAACTCTTCTAGACCACAGCTGTTTACAACGTCAGCGCATGTCTTTAAAAAATCATCGGACGATCCTTGCACCCAACCCATCTCCAGGATTTCGTCCACAAGAAAATCAAAGACAACACTTGAACTCTGAGTCATCACCGCGCGTTTACTCGCTCTCTCTTTCAGAGAGAGCTCTGAAAACGCAAAATCGTTGAGAAAAATTTCACCAGCACTTGGCTTTAGCTCACCACTCATTAACTTCAGCAAGGTGGTTTTACCAGCACCGTTTGGTCCGATAATCGAAACAAGATCACCTGCCTTAAAAGAGAACTCGAGATCCTTCACAATGTATTTCGAGCCAATTGCAAAACTGACCTGTTTTAATCGATAGCTCATACGGGTCTAGCTCGAGCAATTAACCAAAGAAAAAACGGGGCCCCAAGCGCACTCGTTACCAAGCTAACCGGGATTTCCGCGGGAATGATAACTGTCCTTGATACAAGATCAGCCAAGATTGCCAACGATGCCCCAAGAAGCGCAGAACCAGGAATCAGTAACTTGTGAGAAGGTCCTATGCTAAGCCGAACCAAGTGAGGAACAACCAACCCGATAAACCCGATAATCCCGCATAGAGCCACTCCAGCACCAACGCCCGCAGCCGATGCTAATATAACGCCACGCTTAAGTCGTTTGACATCTACGCCGAGAAACTCCGCCTCGGGCTCTCCTAGTTGGAGCAAATCCAATGGCCTGGCATAACGAATTAGAGCTAATACACATACCGCCATAATTGCTATCGCAGGCAACAAAGTTGTCCATGTCGATCGACCAAAGCTCCCCATCATCCAAAAAACCATTGACCGAAGCTGTCCGTCGTCGGCCAAGTACTGAAACGCGCCGATACCCACTCCAGCTATCGCGTTAACCGCGATACCTACTAACAAAATAGTGACAACACTGAACTGACCAAAATAGCTGGCAAAGAGATATAACAGTAGCGTCACCGAGACCGCTCCTATCACCGCCCCAATAGGCAGCGCATAAGGCATGAACCACGCGGCCATTCCCAGAGACGACCCAAATACGATAACAAAAATCGCACCAAGAGCTCCGCCGCTGGAAACACCGATCAAACCTGGGTCGGCAAGGGGATTGCGAAAAAGTCCTTGCAAGCACGCACCAGCCACAGCCAACGCCGCTCCTACAAAGGAGGCCAGCACAACCCGAGGCCCTCTGATGTCGAAAAAAACCGTCGATTCGAGTGTCGACGCCGTCCCAGTCAAAAGTGAGAGGAGGGAGAAAGGAACGGCGCCAACCGAAAACGCAGTGAACACGACCAAAACAAGCACAAGAAACAAGACCAACAGACCATATGTTTTTCGCGCATCCAC
>DBSW01000050.1 GCA_002306745.1 Dehalococcoidia bacterium UBA1332
GGATAATGCCAGCGGAGGGAAAATCAATGAGAGACAAATCACTCGTACAAGTTATCGTTATTGCGTCTTGCTTTTTGCTAACGGCAATCGGGCTTAGTTGTTCCAGCGACGACAAAACCAAAAATGCCAATGAGTGCTTTGCGGATCCGAGTTTGCCTCTCATTGAAATGTCAGCTTCAGCGGGTGATGATCTTTCTGGCACAACTATTGATCTAATAACTTATGACGCTTTTCTCCCACCAGAAGGAGCATTTGAAGGGTTTACCGCCAAAACGGGGATACAGGTCAACCTACTTCAAAGCGCAGATACTGGGACTATGGTTTCGCAGTCGGTGCTAACCTCCGGAGACCCAGTGGCCGATGTCATGTTCGGAATCGACAATACATTTCTTTGTCGAGGACTTACTAATGACATTTTCCAGCCTTATCTTGCATCAACCATTGATCAGCTTTCTAGTGACCTTCTTCTAGACCCTTATCATCGAGTTACGCCAGTTGATTATGGTGACATATGTGTAAATTTTTGGATAGACGAAGTTGGCGAAGAACCGTCAACAATTACACAATTAACATCATCGAAATACGCAGGAGAATTTGTAACACAGAATCCTGAAACATCGGCACCTGGGATGGGCTTTTTGTTAGCGACAATTGCATATTTTGGAGAAGAAGGCTGGCAAGAGTTCTGGAGAGACTTACGCGATAACGATGTAATAGTCGAATCAGGGTGGACTGAATCCTATTACGGTGACTTCATCGCTGGCGGGGGCGATCGATCAATCGTAACCAGTTACCTTACTAGTCCAATAGCAGAATTTATTTACGCGCCTGAACCACTCGAAATGCCGCCAACAGCAGTAATTAAGGACACCTGCTTTAGATCGGTAGAGTTTGCAGGAATTTTACGAGGGACCGATGAGCCAATAGCTTCAGCATTGCTAGTCGACTTCTTAACATCAACTTCCTTCCAAGAATTACTCCCTGAAACAAACTTTGTATTACCAGCTAACTCAGAAGCTGTCCTGCCGGATGACTTTCAAAGATTCCTCCCAGTCGCCGTAAATTCTGCGACACTGCCACCTGAAGAGATTGATGCTTTTCGGGACGAGTGGACCGAACAATGGACTCAAATTGTTTTACGATGACGACTACAAAACGAATTCGACATTTGCCATTCAGTTGAACAATTATCAAAAAATCTTAACAGTAACTGCGTTAATAGTTAGTACTGTTTTTTTCTCTATTTTCTATTTTTTTCCTCTCGGAAAAATTCTTTGGTACGGTTTATCCCCCGAAAATATTACCGCAGTATTTGGATCGCATACCACATGGAAAATCATATGGTTCACACTATGGCAAGCCTTAATCTCGACTGCTGTTTCGTTATGTGTAGGGATATTAATTGCAAATATTCTTACTCGGTTTAACTTTCGGGGGAGAGGTGCATTAAGCGTGCTCGCAACTATCCCCTTTGTAATGCCAACAGTAGTGGTGGCGTCTGCTTTTCTGTCTCTGAATTCACTATTTAAGCTCGAAGGAACTGTGTTTAGTCTAGAAGGGGGACCCTTCGGGATAATCGTTGCTCACGTTTTTTTTAACACAGCGATAGTTGTTCGAACACTCGGAGGGTGGTGGGGGCAGTTATCTTTAGACCCTGAATATGCTGCAAGAACTCTAGGTGCTGGAACTTTCAAAACATTCTTTCTCGTTACCTTTCCGCGTTTGAAACCAGCACTGATCGCAGCAGGGTCATTGGCGTTCTTATTTACATTCACCTCCTTTGGGATCATCCTTATACTGGGCTCTCTTAAGGAGGCAACTATTGAAACGGAGATATGGAGATACGCAACACAGCGTATAGATATCAATACCGCAGCAGCGCTAGGAATCGCACAACTAGCAATCGTGGTTCTTATGCTCACAATTAATTCTCGACTTAGAAGTAAATATGGCACATCCGAACTTGGGTCAATCGCAGTGAGCGACGGAAGCACGCATACAACAAAATTCAGGAGGGCCCGACTTTACTCTGGAGTACTCTTTACCCTTCTTTTTCTAGGAACCCCACTAGTTCTATTGATTGAACGTTCATTGAGGACTCCTAATGGCTACTCGTTCACTTATTATCGAGCGATATTCACTAAAAGTGTATCGGACCGATTTAGTATCTTTGAAACTCGAACTGCGATTATCAATTCAATTACATGGGCACTCCTTGCTATGGCAATCGCAACGATACTCGGATATCTAGCAGCTGTTCTTCTGTCATCACCTTCAGAAAAGATTAGCAAACTGACAGACGTACTTTTCCTGCTTCCGTTAGGCACATCTGGAGTATTGCTAGGCTTTGGCATTATTGTGACACTAAATAGCTCTTTTTGGGATATACGTTCTAGCTGGTGGATTATTCCGATAGCACAAGCAATCCTAGGGATTGGACTGGTGGCTCGAATAGTTGGAACAGCTCTCCGTGATGTCAATACTGAAATGCGGGATGCGGCAAAAGTTCTTGGTGCATCTGATGTTAAAATATGGCGGCACGTAGATTTACCGATTATTTCAAAATCATTAATTGCAGGAGCATCGTTCTCATTCGCAATCGCAATAGGGGAATTCGGCGCAACAGCATTTTTAGTCCGGCCACAAAGGCCGACTATTCCAACAACTATCTTTAATTTACTGGGTAGACCAGGAGCATCGACATATGGTCAAGCAATGGCACTCTGCGTTGTGCTGGCCGGTGTAACAGCGATATCAATAGGTCTCCTAGATAGAACCGGGACGGTGATTCGTGACACCGCATAAGGGCCTTATAATTGAAAACCTCGAAGTATCAATTGGCGGACAGCAGATATTGCATGACGTTTCTGTTGACGTTGAGCCGGGGACTATAACCACGCTATTGGGCCCAAGTGGATGTGGGAAGACCACACTCCTCAAGGCAATAGTTGGACTGATTCCAGTAGATGAAGGGGATATAAGTCTCAACTCAACGAGTCTTGTATCGACCCCTTCCCATAAGAGAGGAATAGGCTTAATGTTTCAAAGCAACGCACTATTTCCTCACAAAAACGTGGAACGAAATGTTTCCTTTGGTTTGCAAATGCAGGGACAAAAACCTGAAGAGTATCAAGGAAGAGTTTCGGAGATGCTAGAGCTAGTCGGCTTATCTGGATATAACCACCGAAATGTGGACACATTATCTGGAGGAGAACGGCAACGGGTTGCTTTAGCTCGTGCATTAGCTCCGAACCCAAATGTTCTTCTATTGGACGAACCGTTTAATTCATTAGATAGATCGCTGCGATCAACATTGCTTCAAGAAGTTCGAAATCTTTTAAAAATCCTAAATATCGCTGCAGTCCATGTAACCCATGATTGGGATGAGGCTACACGAATCGCAGACAACATAACCTTTATGAAGGATGGTGAAATCATTAGGACCGGTTTAATTGAAGAAATAATAATGAACCCAAAATACTCTATTGTGGCTGACCTAATTGGACTGGAAAGCTGTTGGAATCCAATCATTTTTGAAGAGAACAGAACTTCATTTTTCGACACTCCGTGGGGCAGGAGAAAGGTTGATTTCATCGATCCTAAGAGCTTTGTCGCTCTGATAAGACCTGAAAACGTTCAGATAGCCACCGGTGGAACCGACGCAGAAGTCCAGTCAAAAATAGCCGTATTCGGGGAGTGGATTTATAAATGCCGAATAGGAACTGACTTTATTGTCTCTGTCAAAACAAGGAGCAACTACGCGATAGGGGAGAGTATCAGCCTTTACGCCGACGTAAACCATGTCGAAATTCTAGAAGTCCTCTAGTCCCTAGTTATTAAACGCTTCAGCGATTAGTTCGTAAGAGCGTAGCCGTTGACTGTGGCTAAAGCAGATAGTCACGATAAGCAATTCTTCAGCGCAATAGTCATCCGCGATAGCACAAAGCTCATTTTTAACAATTTCTGGAGTTCCGATTACCATAGGTCGACTTGGGGACTGAAATCTTTGATTATCTAACTCTTCGTTCACATCTTTAACATGGCTCGTGTCTGGTATGGGACCGCGAAGCCCAGAAGATCTCCAAACTTCTAAGCTTGATAACATTTGTCGTGCTTCTTTATCGGAATCAGCGCACAATACACTAACTCCAACACTTACGCTTGGGTCGGGGTGCTGCTCAGAGGGGGAGTAGTGCTCTCGGTAAAGGTCACAGGTAGCGGCGCCATGGCCATTGATAAAATGTGCCCAGCTTAAAGGGAGGCCAGAATGTGCGGCAACACTCGCAGATCCGTCGCTAGACGCCAACAGCCATATTTCTGGGCTAGAAGGGGTTGAGGGTAGAGCTTCAACCCCAGATAAAGGACCTGTGTGAATTGTTTTTCCACTAAGGAGCTGTCGGAGTGCCAGAACGGATTCCAAGTAATTCTCAGACCCAGAAGAGTTCCCCGTCGACTGAAAAGCATACGCTGTGCGGGCATCTGAACCTGGGGCCCGTCCTAAGCCGAGGTCAATGCGATTCGGATGAAGTGCTTCGAGGACTTTAAAGTTCTCAGCAACTTTGAGAGGGGAGTAATGACTTAGCATTACTCCACCAGAACCTACACGGATACTTTTAGTGTTTTCAGCTATATGGCCGATGAGGATTTCTGGGCTAGAACCAGCTAGGCCGTGCATCCCGTGGTGTTCAGCGACCCAATAGCGATAATATCCTAGTTCATCTGCACGTATTGCTAGCTGAATAGAGTTTCGCAGAGCCTCTGATGGAGTAGTGCCCTCCGATACTGGGCTTTGATCTAATACTGAAAGACGCACAATATATAGTCCCATTAATGCCTCATGAAGTCACATCATGCAGAAAAGTTAGCTGTACACGGATATTGAGGATCTTTAGAGCAAGAAAGTATGTTCGAAGCTAATTTATGGAATGATATTGGATATCAACTATAAGAAGGAGCAGTATGAAACCTAAACTTTTACATGCCTGGGTTAGCAACAGAGCAAGCGACTTAAGAATGATGGTCCTTGTCTATACGGCAGCAACGATTGGAACTTTATTTCTAGTTCGAGATGCGGCTAGCTTTGGTAGCGAAATGCAATTTGCAATTGCTGCAGCAATTATCTCATTCGGAGTAAATGCAATTGTCTGGTTTGATGGAGCTATCGCTGACATAGGAGCGAGTACATCATCTATGGATGAAGAGCTAGCTAACTCTGAAATAGGCAAGAACTTTAAGAAAGCCCCGTTCATCATGTTT
>DBSW01000035.1 GCA_002306745.1 Dehalococcoidia bacterium UBA1332
TGGGCCAACGTCTTACTATTGGTCCTTGGGTACACGATCCAGCTCCCGCCGATATGCGAAAATCAGGCGATGTTGATTTTGGAGAGCAGGCTATTCTGGGCTGGTTTGAGACGCGGTTGCGTTGGTTTGATCACTGGCTCAAGGGCGTTGATAACGGGGTGGATACGGATAAGCCCGTCAAGCTGTTTACAATGGGAATCAACAAGTGGCGTGAGTTTGATGAATGGCCTCCCCATCAGGCGATTTTAACACCATTCTATTTTTCCGATGGTAGCGCTAAATCCAGTTCTTCTCTGAATGATGGAATATTGAGATCTGAAAAGCCTGATCAATTCGGTGAAGTTTTTGATGAATATAAGTCCGATCCATATAATCCAATCCGATCATTTGGGGGAGGTCATTTAGGTGATAACAATGGACCAAGAGATCAGGTAAATTACGAAAAGAGGGTTTTAACCTACACCACTGAAATACTTAGAGACCCTATTGATGTCACTGGGCCAGTTAAGGCCGTTTTATATGCGTCATCTAGCGCTTTAGATACTGATTGGGTTGTCAGAATCTCTGATGTTCACCCTGATGGTAAGTCCATGTTAATTTGCGATGGTATATTGCGATCGCGTTTTCATGAGTCATTTGAAAATCCGACTACACTCGTCCCACATATGCCAACAGCGTTTGAAGTTGATCTCTGGGCGACAAGCCATGTTTTTATGCCTGGTCATAGGCTACGAGTAGCGGTTACTAGTAGTGGTTTTCCACGATGGGATCGTAACTGGCATACCGGTAAAAACAATGCATTGGAAACTAGCGGAATCGTAGCACTTAACAGAATTTACCGAGATTCAATTCGGCCATCGCACGTGTTATTACCGCTTCTTTAGAACATCGGAATATTTTTGAAGATACAACTTTTGTATATTGTTCTTATTGTCCGACAGGGGAGAGGTTATTTATAGAAACGGTCCACCAGGCCCCCAGTCATCAACGCCGGTAAGGTTTTTACGAAGTGCACGTAGTTGCATGGGCATTTTCGCATTAGATTCCCAAGTTTGATCTACGCCGTCATGCTCTGGTTCGCCCTTTACGATTATCTCTATTAGTGCCGGTCCTGGATTTGAAAGAATCTGCGGCAGGCTTGAGTCTAGGGATTCGATGTCACTGAACCTATATGAACCGGTATACCCACACGCTTCTGCTGCTTTGGCGTAGTCAACTTCTACAGTGGGTAACGGTTGTCCGCCTGTGATTCCGTATATTCCGTTGTTGAACACAAAATGATAAAAGTTATTTGGCGCTGCGCCTGCGATGGTTGCCAGACTACCAAAATTCATAAGCAAAGAACCGTCTGCATCCAAACATAACACCTGACGCTCAGGCGCTCCAAGAGCTATACCTAATGCAAGAGATGAAGCTTTTGACATAGCGTTTCCGATGCTTATGTCGAGATCTGGTTGTTTTGACACATCGTTCCAATATTTGGTTTGCGTCATAGTGCTTATGCTGACAGCATCACTTCGATACTGGTTAAGGACCCGGCAGGCATCAAAGTAAGTGATCATTTAGCACCTCCCATAATGGAATCTATGCTTGGTTCTTTAGCGTACTCGGTCCCAATTGCCAATGCGACTGGTTGATTTGTCTTTTTCGCACGGTCAAATGCCAACGGAACACGATCGAGGTCTTCATCGGATTCAATTACGAAATAATCAACTCGCCATAAATGTAGGTACGGTTCGAGCATAACTGCAGCCGTATCAGGAGTATCCCCTTTTCGATTATGCCCTCGGTATCCTATGAACATAACTAATGGCAATCCGATTCCCAGTCCTAGACCTCGCAAGGAATCACCTGCTTCGTAAAGTCCAGCGTTTTGGATTGAGATGATCGGGTTTTGACCGGCGATAAACAACCCAGCCGCGACAGGAATAGCTTCCCCTTCTCGCGATACAGGAACGACTGTTATTGAAGGTTCAGCCATCAATGCCTCGTACATATGCGCCGTTTCTGAGTCTGGGAGTGTTACGTAGTGTGATACGTTCTGCTCCACTAGTTGCGCCACTACATTTTTGGGATGCAATATGCCATTGATCAAGCTGATTCCGTTACCTTCCTAAGATCGTGCGATACTCACTGACAAGCTTACCACGCTCCATTTGATTTGCTGATTGCCGAGATTAACTCTCGTGGGTTCTGGACGCAACTAGACCAGTTATAAATTATGTCGTTTTCGGACCTTTTTTTGGTCGGCGCGTAAATACAAGCAATAAGATTGCGATTGCCGCCGCCGCTGTAAATGTCGGGAATGTGGCTTCATAAGATCCTGAGTAGTCATATATTAGGCCTGCGCCTACAGCACCTATTGCTTGACCGCCGCTTACGAAAGGCTCAGTCGCTCCCCGAATTGCCCCGAGCGACCCTCTACCGAAATAGTGAGCTACGGCAACGGGAGGCACTACGAGAAGTCCGCCGAGTCCTATACCGAAGAGCAAAGCGGCTGTGAAAGCCATCACTGGAGTCGTTACTAGTAGGAACAGAAGTGCCATGCTTCCAAGCCAAGCTGCCGTTAGTGAATAGACTAGCTTGACAGGCAGTTTGTCTAGTAGGTTCCCCCATAGGATGCTACCGAGCGCTGTGCCACCAGCCATAACCGTTAGAGCTGAAGCTGCAATTGATGCGCTAATTCCGTGGTCTTGTAGGAAAGCCGCCTGATGGATATTAACACCGGTGTGGATGAAATAGACTAAACCTCCGACGAATGCCAGTGTCCACATTGCAGGTGTGCGAATTGCTTCCTTTAATGTCCAATTTTCTTCCTTTTCTGCGGCTGTTTTTATTACTTTCCCCCCTTCTTTATCTGGCATTGAAATATCGCCATCCGGGGTTAATCCTACGTCTTCCGGTTTGTTTACAAAAACAAGAATTGTTAGTGGAAGTGCAAGGATCCATACCGATATACCCATCCAGAACCACGCCATTCTCCAGTCACCGTCGTTCGCATTCATAAAAAGTTGAGCGAACAATGGGAACAACCCCATTCCAAGAGAATGGGACACCCCGAGAATTGATGAAGACCGTCCTCTTAATCGGACAAACCATTGTGCGACCGCGGTTGATCCCCCTATTTGTAACGGTGCCTGAAACATTAATCGGCCTGCTCCGAAAAGCAAATAAAAACTGATTGGGTTTGTTGTCCATCGAAGTGAAAGTATTACGGCTCCAAGTATGAAAACTGAGGAGGCCATCAAGACTCTCGCTCCATATCTTTGGAGAACCCAACCCGCTATAGGGGAAATGAACATTGATACGACCCCAGCTGCTGCCGCTGCACCAACAATTAGGGTCCGACTCCAGCCGAGGTCTTCACTCATCGGAAATACGAATACAGCAATGGTAAGAGTTGCGGCAGCGTTCCTCACAAACATTGTTGATCCTGCAGCGAATACAACCGCCCACCCGTAAAAGAAAGGGGTGTATCGGGTTAGCGCGACTCTGCGATCGGTTACGTTTGATTGAGGTTGCGTCATGTGAAGTGTTCTGGGCTTGATTTTAATCAGAACGATGGATGCAAGCAATCACTAATCTCAAAAAAAATCATAAGAAAGTTGCACATTGGCTGATAAAGTAATTACACCTTAATGACAATCAATATATGCATGTTATTTTTTTACTTGCCGGTGAATCGTGTCGCATCAGATTTTCCAGACTAGTCAACTCATTACAACAAGAGCCTAAACCGAATAATGTCATCTAATTTAACCTCATTCGACGCAAAACGAACATTCGAAACCTCAAAAGGCAAATTTAACTATTACCGTCTAACGGCGCTTGAAGATGCAGGTCTAATTGACATAGCTAAAACTCCATACTCTATTCGTGTTCTTCTTGAAAACGCATTACGTAAATCCGACGGTGGGCCTACAAGCGCTGAGCACGTTAAGTTGGTCGCATCATGGCGACCCGACGTCAAACCTGCTAGTGAGTTTCCGTATATGCCTGGGAGGGTTGTTTTACAAGACTTCACTGGCGTACCAGTCGTGGTTGATATTGCTGCAATGCGTGATGCTGTCGTAAACGCGGGTGGGGACTCTTCAATAATCAACCCAATCGTTCGCTCGGACATGGTTATCGACCACTCAGTTCAGGTTGATTTTTTCTCTAATTCCGGCGCACTTGCTATGAATATTGGGCGCGAATTTGAACGTAATACGGAACGTTATCAATTACTCAAGTGGGCGCAGGGCGCATTCAGTAATCTCAAAATTGTTCCGCCTGGAGCGGGAATCGTTCACCAGGTAAACCTTGAGTTTCTTGCGGAAGCGGTTTTATCTGAAGATTCTTCAGATGGTCAGCGATTAGCTTATCCGGACACCTGTGTCGGGACTGATTCTCACACCACAATGGTAAATGGTCTGGGTGTTCTCGGATGGGGTGTCGGGGGAATTGAAGCAGAGGCAGTAATGTTGGGTCAACCGTATTACATGGTTGTACCCGAAGTGGTGGGCGTTCGCCTAACTGGCTCATTACCAGAAGGGGCAACGGCCACGGATCTGGTGCTCGGGATTGTTCAAATGCTTCGTGAAGAGGGCGTTGTAGAGAAATTTGTGGAGTTTTATGGACCAGGGTTGGATAATTTACCGTTGGCAGATCGAGCGACAATCGCAAATATGGCACCAGAATATGGGGCGACATGCGGGTTCTTTCCAATAGATGCGCAGACAATAAAGTACATGCGTGACACGGGTAGGGAAGATTCAGTTATTGAATTGGTAGAGAAGTACGCAAAAACCAATTCATTTTTCTATGACCCTGAAAATGAACCAGAATATTCGGTAGAACTTGATTTCGATCTTTCCACAACTGTTCCTTCTCTCGCAGGTCCCAAACGTCCTCAAGATCGTTTGGCGCTTGCCGAGGTAGGTGAGAATTTCGAGCATTCTTTTAGAGATGCATCGGCGCAAAAACATCAAGTTGAGGTCGAGGGTAAAGAGGGTGCTGTTGGTGATGGTTCGGTCGTAATAGCCGCTATTACGAGTTGCACAAACACATCAAATCCATCTGTGATGGTCGGCGCGGGATTGCTGGCTCGAAACGCTAGATCTATGGGTTTGAAACCGAAACCATGGGTTAAGACTAGTCTTGCTCCTGGATCGACAGTAGTAACACGGTACCTTGAATCTTCAGGCTTGGATAAAGATCTGGATGAACTCGGTTTTAACACCGTTGGATACGGATGCACTACATGTATAGGTAATTCTGGCCCACTTCCGCAACAGGTTTCTGATGCTGTAAACGATCATGATCTCATAGCAGCGGCAGTCGTAAGTGGAAACCGTAATTTTGAAGGGCGTGTTCATCCACAGGTTAAAGCAAACTATCTGGCGTCTCCGGTGTTAGTCGTTGCTTACGCACTAGTTGGTCGGGTAGATATCGATTTAGTTGACGAACCTCTTGGCAAGGATAAGCATGGTAAGGACGTATATTTGAAAGATATATGGCCTTCACAGCAGGACATTTCTGACACCATTGCGCAGTCGCTCACTGCAGAGATGTTTAGAGAGCAATACGGGAAAGTTTTTGAAGGATCGCAAGAGTGGCAGGATCTTTCTGCTCCTTCAGGTCTCAATTTTCAGTGGGATCGGGAATCTACATACATTCAGGAGCCTCCCTATTTTGAAGATTTTGGGGATACACCACCGATCCGATCCGAAGTTGTCGGGGCTAGGGTACTTGTTGGTTTCGGAGACTCAGTTACAACTGATCACATATCCCCAGCGGGTTCTATTCCTCCTAGTGCTCCCGGGGGTCAGTTTTTGGTCGGAAATGATGTCCCGCGCAGGGAATTTAATTCCTACGGATCTCGCAGAGGTAATCACGATGTAATGGTGCGAGGGACTTTTGGCAATATCCGCTTACGTAATAAATTGACTCCAGATATCGAGGGGGACTGGACTATTCACATGCCATCTGGCGAAAAAATGCGTATTTTCGAAGCTTCTGAGAAGTATCGTTCAGAAGGAGTTCCACTGATCGTCCTCGCAGGGAAAGAATACGGCACTGGCAGTTCGCGTGACTGGGCTGCGAAAGGACCAATGCTTCTTGGTGTTAGGGCTGTGATTGCTGAAAGTCTGGAAAGAATTCACCGTTCTAACCTGATAGGAATGGGCGTTCTTCCACTCGTGTATAAAAATGGAGATACCGCTGAATCGCTCGGACTAGATGGTACTGAAATCTATGATATTCCAAACGTTGGTAACTCGGTTGAACCAGGTTCAACGGTGACAGTAACGGCTACTTCATCGGCAGGCGTAGTTACTAAATTCGATGTGCTTGTTCGGATCGATACGGCAATTGAGAATGAATACTACCGTCACGGGGGGTTACTACCTTACGTTTTGCGCCAAATGATGGCGGAAGCTGCCGTCTAACATTTTGCCGGACATATGTTTTTAGGTTGTAACTTCGATGCTTGCTATTCGTGTATTTTAGGATTTATTGTCGACATTTATTCACTTTGGCGTGCGAAACAAGGATTTTGCTTTTCTATTCGTCTCCGAACAGTTACCTCAGAGTTTCTTGGTAAGTTCTTGGCGCATCGTTAGTTTCAATGAATTCGAGCTCCAGTTAAATCCGGATGTTGTGAGCTTTTCCGGATAAACTCGCTGGCTTGAAAGCATCGTTTCAATACCCATCTCGCCGAACAATAATTTGAATAGTGGTGCTGGAATATTAAACCATGCTGGTCTTGCTAACACATTGGAAAGTGACTTCGTGAACTCTTTATTTCTTACAGGATTTCGTGCCGTAACATTTACCGGTCCATAGAGTTCCTTCCTGTCTATTATGTGTCTTATTGCATTTATTACATCTTCTAAAGATATCCATGGCCACCACTGCTTCCCATCTCCGAGTGTAACGCCCAGACCTGCTTTGAAAGGTATTTTCATTTTTGATAGAAGCCCACCATCCCGAGACATGATTAGACCGAATCGAGCGTGAACTACTCTTATTCCAGCATCTCTTGCAGCATCGGCAGCCCCTTCCCAGTGGCGTGCTGTGTCCGCAAGGAATCCTTCACCTGCGGGGGAATTTTCTGTGAGTATTTCGTCGCCTCGGTTTCCATAGAAGCCAATCCCCGATGCCACTAGAAATATTTTTGGCGGTGTCTGAATCGTCGCTAGAGTTTGTGATAGTAGTCTGGTAGATCTAATTCTGCTGTCGCGTATAAGTAATTTGCGTTTACGAGACCATCGACTACCAGCTATTGGAACACCACCGAGGTGTATTGCCGCATCTATTTGTTCCAGAATTTTTGAATTTAATGAGTCTTGACTAGGATCCCAAAATTGTTCAGCAATACAAGCTGCTGTGTTTGGCTCACGCCGTACCAGTCGGGTAACTTCATGACCATCAGCAATGAATGCTGCCGTGACTGCAGAACCGACTAGTCCAGAACTACCGGAAATAAGGATTTTCATCGAGATAAATTGTTCAAAATGCTACGTAAAATTTTGAATTAGCCAGCATTAAATATTTAATTGTTAGAGAACGAAAGTAAGCACCATCGAAAGTTTTCTGAGGGTGCTTACTTTAAAGCATTTATCAATCAACAAACTATTTTCGATTTTTAGACACTTTGTTGAGCATTTCAGGTGGCAAAGGATAGATCCATCCCCTGTTATGGATTATTGCTTTCGAGAGTTCCGGTGGGATAGCGACAATTATTTCTGGTTCAATAGAAAACCGTCCCGTGAAACCACCAATAGCGCTCCGAGCGTGGACGCCACCATAGTTTTGGTCTTCTCCATCAACCGCAAATTCTCCTTTCCCTCCACCGAATACAGACTGCCATCGTTCAGAGAATCCGTTCATTACCGCTGGTCCGCCATTAAATGCGACATCAGTCGATACGACCATTCCCAGCGCTTTAACTGTGTATATAACGTCATTCAGATCTCCGCCTTCTCCTCCGCAAGTTAAACCCCAGTGGAGGCGTTTGATCATTGAATTGGCTATCGACTGTGCAGCATCTTGACCTTCCTTGATCCGATCAGGATCGTCGTACATTTGACCTGGACCCAATCCCATTCCGGAAAGGTAAACTAATCCGGATTCGTGAAACACGATGCCGCTTATACCTTTATCTTTCAGAGTTGTAACCTCAGCCTCAAATGTGCCGAGATCGATTCCAAGCTTGTTGATGCGGTCATAAACATCGAAGTTACGTTTTAGGTGGTCGGGGATGATGGAATTGTCGTAAAAAGTTCCCATTATTTATTTCCTTATCGGGAGTTTTTTTTGGAGTTCGTTGAGGTCGACGCAATTTGTATCTGTCCTTCAACGTTTAAGCAGTTCACGAAGATAGGTTACAGCAATCGGCAATGCTTCAGTCGAGAGTAGATTACCGCGCGGTTCATACACGATTGATATAGGCCCATCGAAGTTAGTGCTTTTCAGAATCTGCACTATACGCTGATAATCGAGCCATTGTTCCTCTATATCGTTGTCGAAATAGAACTTTGCACGTACTATTTTTGCTTTTGAGGCACATATCTCGATTGATTCATATAGCTGATTATCTGCTATTTTGGTTGAATTACCTTTGCCGCTCGCCCCAGGTGATCCTTGAAATTGACCAGTATCCAGAACATATGACAAAGCTGGACTATTTATCCTTTTTAACATTTTAAGCACTTGATCACCAGTCGAAGGCGTAGCGCCATGATTGTGATTGTGCATATATACGGTCACTCCTGACTGCGCAGCGCAGTCACATATGATGCCGATTTGTTTATAACTGCTTCGAACGTTTCTTCGAAAGAATGATTGTTCACGACACCGTTGCCGGGTATGCGGATTGATCTAATTCCTAGGTATTGGAGCGCTTGGATCAGCGTTTTTGCACGATTAATTTCGCACGCAAATGAGCTAATCGGGTTCTGGAAATCGACTCTTAGCCCACAATATCCAAAATTGACACCGCGACTAGTTATTGAATAGGCAAGTTCTTTAAGGTAATTTGGTTCGTAACTGGACAATAGACGGTCTTCGATATCTATACCTTCGACATCGAGCTGGCTAGATCAGCAGCTGCATAAATGCAATTCTCGCTATTACCGAACCGGTCTGATAAAGATAGGGCTTGTATGTAGATCGGATTCATTGAA
>DBSW01000120.1 GCA_002306745.1 Dehalococcoidia bacterium UBA1332
ATAACGGGGCATCGACTGATGGGAAAATTAGACGGACAGATTGCTATCGTAACTGGCGCGGGTTCCGGTATTGGACGCGAGGCGGCTTTTATGTTTGCAGGTGAGGGTGCAAAACTCATCCTCGTTGGCAGGCGACTTGGACCACTTGTGGAGGTGTCAAAGAAGATTGAGGCGAGGGGTGGGGTAGCTGTAGCCAAATCGGTAGACCTCGAAGAGGGCGACGCTGCCGCAACGCTAGGAGAATGGGTGATTTCAGAATTCGGGCATGTAGACATTCTTGTAAATAACGCCGGACACAGTTCCAAAGTAAGATCGATTAGATATGTAACCCCCGAGGAATGGACTAGCGTGTTCAAGGTGAATGTTGAAGGAGTTTATCGGCTCACTCAATCAGTTGTGGGTTCGATGATTGAAAGAGGCGGAGGGACTGTTATCACTACGTCATCGATGGCAGCCTTGCGACCCGGACTGCTGGCAGGTTCTGCATACAGCGCTGCAAAATCGGCATCCCACAACATGATGCGCGAAATTAACGCTGAATTGAACAGGCAAGGCATTAGAGCCTGCACTATTCTTCCAGCTGAAGTCGATACTCCAATCTTGGATAACAGACCCCATAATCCGGACAAGTCTGCACGCGAGACTATGATGATGCCGGAGGATGTTGCGGAAGCCATATTGCTCTGTGCGACATTGCCCGGCAGAACGCTTATTGAGGAAATAGTGATGTCTCCTACGCAGCCGAGAGATCATACCGTCGACCTTGAAGCGGCGAAGAATGCAGGGGCTCCAGACCAATAAAGCCTAACTCTAAAAATACAGTGTCAATCCTTTCGATTATCGGTTGCTGGCACCATATCTGGGTCTGAACCTGCCCAACTTTTACGGTAACTGACCACATGTTTACCGCGCTCGCCTGTTACTTCAAACATTGGTGATTCATGCCCACCCCAATGAAAGTGATTTCCGGGTTCGTCTGTTATTTCAATGACTACATCGGAACGGTCAAAGATGTCTTTACGCAATCTTGTGCCAAGCCCGGGCGCTTCAGGCGCCAACATGTATCCATCCACAACCTTGATATTGGTTTCGAGAACCTTTTCGTACCATCCCCCCTTTCCATAGAACGCGCGACAAGATTCCATCAAATAGACGTTTGGTGCATTCATCGATATGTGTGCGCATGCGAAGACGTTTACAGGTCCTGTCATATCGTGTGGCGCAACAGGGCGTTGTTCGGCTTCTGCCATAGTGCAGATCTTTTTGGTTTCAGTTATTCCTCCAGTCCAAATGAGATCAGGCATAACAACTTCTGCAGCGCCAGCCTTGAGGTATTCTCGAAATTGATATTTGCTTATTAAGCGTTCAGAAACGCAAATGGGTGCTTCAACCTCATCAGCTAATTTGAGATGGCTATCTACATTGGTCGGCTGGATCAATTCTTCTTGCCACATCATGTCGAGGTGATCCATAGCTTTTCCGATTCTTATTGCTGAATTAAGGTTCCATCGTCCATGCCCATCGTTCGCAACTTCGATTTGGTCACCAACGGCCCGCCGTATTTCTTCAACAGGCTTTATTAAAAGTTTCAAATCTTCATTGGAGATATGAGTGCCACGATTGATATCCGCCAAATGATCAGTAAAAGCCCATTTCATCGCAGTGATGCCGTCATCGATAAGGCTTTTCGCGAGCGTGCCAGCATCAATAATGGCTAGCTCCATATCACGATTATCGCCATACTGGCCGGTTGTATTATAGGTACGGATTTTGTCCCTACATGCACCGCCGAGTAAGTTGTATATAGGCTGCTGCGAGACTTGGCCGGCGATGTCCCATAACGCTATATCGATTGCCGATATTGCCCTGGATTCCGCCCCTGCGTATCCATATGCATTAGCCATATCGAACATATCTCGCCAATGCTTTTCGATTGCAAGTGGGTCTTTCCCTATCAACATAGGTGCAAACATCTCATGGACGCAGCCGGCAACCGCACGAGGCCCAAAAAATGTCTCACCCAATCCTACTAACCCGGAGTCAGTTTTCACTTGAACCCATATGATCATAGGAAATTCCATGATTCGAATTGTTTCAATTGAGGCGATTTTCAATATATGACTCCACAGCATTCGAAAAGTTGGCTACCTTCGATTCCGCATCGTATTCTATTTGACATACACATTTAATTTGCAAGTATGGAATTTTTTCGACATGGACAACAGTATGACCGAAAGGCTGTCTAGATGCTATTCAGGCGCCGTGTACGACGTTATGAGAGAAATGGGATACACCGATTGTGTTTTGCCTAAAGATATTAGGCCGTTAGATGATTCCAAATCCGTCGCTGGGCCCGTTTGGACCTGCAGTGGCGAGCTTGACGAAACGATTTCGGACGATGATTCACTGATGGGGTGGACGGGTTTACTAAGCGCTGCACCGTCCGGAACAGTCATAGTATGCCAGCCCAATGATTCCACAATCGCACACATGGGTGAGTTATCAGCTGAAACACTCAAACACCGCGGCATACTCGGATATGTCGTTGATGGAGGGAATCGGGATTCGGAGTTCATACGTAAGTTAGGATGGCCAGTATTTTTTAGGTATTTCACTCCCAAAGATGTAGTTGGCAGATGGAGAGTGTCGTCTATGGGTTCCCCAATTGTTATCGGGGATATTTCTATACAAACCGGGGATTACATTCTTGCTGATGTAGACGGTGTAGTCGTCATACCTCAGTCGCTAATCGAGGCGGTTGTGATTCGTACCGAAGAAATAATGTCAACCGAGAACGAACTAAGGACAATGATCCTGCGAGGAATGGACCCACAAGAAGCTTACAGAAAATACCGTTTATTTTGAGTATCGACTTGCGTATCTATTTGCGTTGTCTGTCCAGTTCGGCTCTGCTAGGATTGTGATCACATTCTATAAGTCGAATATCATACATTTCCGTTGAGGTTAAATTGGCCACTGCTGACACAGAGCAGAGCTCGAAACTACGTGAACAGATACAGCAAATCCTGAACTCGCAGGATCAGCCGACCGTGACAGTACTGTCATCGCTTATTGCAGTGCAAGATGCTATTCATTACTTACCAGATGAAGCGATAAAAGAGACCGCTACGTTCTGTGCATCATCAATTAACGATGTATGGAGTGTAGCTTCCTTTTACACTAACTTCCGGTTTACCCCTCCTGGCGATAAAACGCTTGACGTGTGTTGGGGTCCGTCCTGCCACCTTGTAGGAGCACAGCAAATACTTGATGCAGTACAGGGTGTTTTGGAGATTAACGAGGAGGGCGAAAGTCCCGACCGTAAAGTAACTCTCAAATACAACACATGTCTTGGCGCTTGCGCTCAAGGACCAGTGATAGCAATTAATCATCACTTGATCGGCAAGCAAACGGCGGAGTCGGCTGCGGACATTGCACGCGGACTTAGAGGGCAAACGTAGAGACTCCTAAAATATGAGAGATTAGGGACAATCGAAGTAATGGCAACACAGTTCGATGAACTTCAAAAACGCGCGAATGATCGATGGGCCGAGCTAACTTCTGCAGGCAAACCTTGGATTAGGGTTGGTGGAGGGACGTCCGGGCAGGCCGCTGGAGCAGAAGCTGTTTTCGAAGAAGCAAAATCTGCCGTCTCTGCATCGGGAGTTGAAGCTAACGTTTCCCTAGTTAGCGCACTTGGACTCATGTACCTCGAGCCTATGCTCGACATTTTAGGTCCAGATGGCACCCGCATTTATTACGGCAATGTAGAGCCGGATGAAGTTGATCGATTAATTGCTCGACAAATCCAAGAGAATAGGCCAGATACCGATCGCGCGTTCGCATATGCAGGGGGTGATGGTTCAGGAGTTCGTGATCTTCCATGCGTCGACGATTTGCCTATGGTTGCTCTCCAGACCAGAATCGCGACTCGTAATTTTGGTGACACTGACCCTCATGACCTTCTTCATTACGTAGCAAACGGTG